>JAZOVZ010000022.1:0-22332 GCA_045658965.1 Eubacteriales bacterium | reverse complement strand
TCATTTATTATGCTACTATTTTACCACTTATCACAGTAAATTGCAATAGCTTAAGGAAAATAAAAGGGGCAGACGCAATTGGGTGATGTCCTTATCGGAGAAATAAAATAAGGGTATGGGCAAAGACCTGTGCATTTGTTAAACAAATGCGAAACTAGCGATAAAAACAGAAGAGAGAGTAACGCGGAAACAAATTTCCGTGAAGTTCTCTCTTCTCTGCTTTATATGTGAGTGATATTCTTTGCTACGCAAAGAGTGATATTGCCCTTCGGGCAGTGATATTGTTCGGCTATGCCTTCCAGTGATATTCTATTCGCCTTAAAACTTGCGAAGCGGAATTTCGCCTTCGGCGAAATATTCACTCGGCGACAGCCGAATATCACTGCGCAGCAATAGAACTCGCCGCAGGCGAATAGAACTGGCGTGATACTCTGTTAAGAGTATCACGCCATACAGCCTCCGTCTTTGCTTTTATTCCGCCTCTTTCCAAGAGGGAATCTGATCCTTGTAGATCTTATAGAACTCGGTGTTGGTGACAAGGTAAACGTCCTCGGCTTCGCTCATCATCTTGACAAGCTGCTCAAAGGTCTCGTAACCCTTGCCGTTGTTGAGGTCGAACTCATAGCTGTGACCCCATACGTAGAACAGCATATCCTCGGTGCACTCCGCATCGATAAACTGCTGCGCCAGCGTCAGGCACTGCGGATCGATTGCCGAGCAGGTGGGCATCCACTTCATGAAATACTCGGGCAGATCGAAGCTGTAGGTCGAGGTGGTGCCGCGTGCAAAGCGAATGTCGGTGTTTTCCAGTACAAGCTCAATGGTGGTATCGGTGTATTCGGTGTCACCGCCCGGCCAAGCCATGCCCACGGGGCGAACGCCGGTCAGCGCTTCAATGTTGTCGGCATCCTTGCCAACCTCTTTTTTGATCTGGCTTGCGCGCTTATCGTAATTCTTGAGCGAGGGGTGGTTCATGGTGTGTACCAGTACCTCGTAGCCGTCGTAAATGCCGGTTTTGAGCTCTTCCTCGGTAAAGCGTTGGTGAGGAATGGTGGGGTCACCGATCGCGGGGCCAACCCATTCCCAGTTTGCGCCGTAAAGACCTGTATTGATATTAAAGGCAACGCAGGTAACGTCGTATTTTTTGAGGATCTCAATGACCTTGAGGTCTTGCGTAATGCCGTCGTCAAGGCTGAGGGTAAAGAACTTTTTGGGCTTTCCGTCGTTGGGCACGATAGTTTCCTCCTCGGTTGCAATTTCGGTGATCTCCTCAGTTGTGGGAGCTTCTGTCTCTTGCTCGGTAGGCTGCTCGGTCTCTTGCTCGGTGGTGGTCTCAGTTTCGGGATCGGTTTCCACGGGCTGATTGCCGTTGTCGCAAGCTGCCAGCAGGGTAGTGGAGCACAGCAGCAGGGCAAGCAGGATCTTAGCGATATGTTTCACGATCGTATCCTCCATTCAGTATTGCTACCATTATAGCAAATTCCGCACGATTTGTCAAGATTTTGCGCGAATATAAGTGGCAAGATCGAAAATCGCCTTGCTGTAGCTGTCAAAGCCAAGCCCCTTGACGCGCAGGGCGCAAACGGGGGTGACGAACGAGATGCGGCGAAATTCCTCGCGGTTGTCCACGTCAGAGAGATGCACCTCGGCGGTAGGGATATCCACGGCTGCGATCGCGTCTGCAATGGCAACGCTGGTATGGGTATAGGCGGCAGGGTTGATGACAATGCCGTCATATTTGTCAAGCGCGTCCTGAATGGCGTCAATGATCACGCCCTCGTGATTGGACTGCATGATCTCGACCTCAACGTTTTCAGAGGCGGCGGCAGCCTTGATATGCGCGCAAAGCGCGGCATAATCGCGGTTGCCGTATATCTCGGGCTCGCGGCGACCAAGCAGATTGAGGTTTGGGCCGTTAATGACTAAAAATTTCATACTGTAGCTCCTTTAGAATGCGTGCGGCAACCTCGTCGGGCGTGCCGTCATTGGGGATTTGGATATCGCAAAACGCGCGATAGAGCGACTCGCGTGCGCGGTACATGTCTGCAAGCGAGCCCGATTGCGAGAGCGGTCTGCCTTCGGTGGGCAGAGCGTCCAAGGAACGCTGCAGCCATACGATCCTGCCGTTTTGTGCAAGCGGATATTGGTTTTTGGGGTAGGTAACGGCACCGCCGCCCGTGGCAATGATCTGCCCGTGCTCCGCGCCCACGCGGCAGATCGCGTCGTGCTCGTACGCACGGAACGCGTCCTCGCCCTCGGTGGCAAAAATGTCGGGAATGGACTTGCCCACCGTGCGCTCGATTTCGGCATCGGTGTCCACAAAGGTTTTGCCGGTCAAGCGCGCAAGCGCAGCACCTACGGTGCTTTTGCCGCAGCCCGGCATACCGATCAGCACGATGTTGTCGTTTTTCTGCGCCAGTGTGCGTATGGTTCGGTCAATTTTCTGCTTGCTGACGGCTTCTTTTGTAAAGTGCTCGTGTCCGCGTGCCGCCTGCGCGACAAGCATGGAAATGCCGTTGATTGCGGGGACGCGCAGGTCCCGTGCCGCGGCAAGCAGCAGCGTGCGCGCAGGGTTGTAGATCATGTCCACCACACCGCAAAGGCGGGGGAATCTGATCAGCCAAACGGGGGTGACGCCCGACTGCGGGTACATGCCCACGGGCGTGCAGTTGATGACGACCTCGGTATCGGCACACTTTTCGTATACGTTTTGGTAGTTGACCTCTCCCGTACGGGAAACGACCGTAACCGAAGCAGCGCCCGCATCATGCGCGTATGCCACAGCGGTTTTGGACGCGCCGCCCGAGCCTAAGATCAGCACGTGCTTGCCGCAAAGTGCAATGCCCGCAGACGCAAGCGCATAGGCAAAGCCGAAATAGTCGGTGTTGTCGCCAAGCAATCTGCCGTCGGGCGTGCGCACGATGGTGTTGACCGCACCGAGCTTTTGCGCGGTGTCGGTCAGCTCGTCAAGGTAGGGAATGACCGTTTTTTTATAGGGGATTGTGACGTTGAGCCCGTCATAGGCGCCGTGCCTGATAAAGTCCGCCAGCTCGTCGGGCGCAAGCTCCTTGAGGGCGTAATCGGGGTTGCCCAGCATGGCGTGCACGGCAGGGGAGTGGGAGTGCGAGAGGTGCTCGCCGATCAGGTAAAACTTGCCCATATCAGAACTCCATCAGCGCGGTAACTGCTCCGTAGGGGAAGTCACCGTTATATTGATGCTCTGCCTGCATCATGGCGTAGGCGAATTTGACCTCAATATCGTCCGTGGTGCGATCAAAGGCAAATTCTCCGCATTGCGCGTAGTCAAGGTTGCCGTCGCGCTTGCCGATAAAGCGCTGGCGGTTATAAAGGATTTTGGCAATATTGAGTCGCGTGCTGCCCTCGTTGCGGCTTACCGTGGCAACGTAAGCGGGAGCACCGTCGGCATACAGACAGCATTTGTGGTGTCTGCCATCCTCGAAATATTCCAAAAAGGTATAGGCAAGATCGTGCAGAGAGGCAGCGTTCACCTTGATCTTGTCTTCAAAAACAAGCGCGTCCTCGTCCTCCTCTTCGGCATATCTGCCGCCAAAGCGCAGGTAAAGATCGCCGTTCTCTGCTTCTATCGTAAGATCGGGCGTGGGAATGGCGTATTTGCGGCGCAAAGCGTCGCACGCCTCGGTGTAAGCCGCGTCCGAGAGCACGTAGGGCGTAGCTGCGCCCTCGATCTGCTCGGCACACAGCAGTGCGCTCAACCGTGCGTCTGCGCGCGATTTGCCCTCCAAGAATTTTTTGTTGTTCTTAAAGAACGCCGCGCCCTTTTCGGTCAGGGCGTAGCCTTGGGTGTAGCCGCCTGCGCACAGCTTGCCCAAGGAAAAGGCAAGTGCGCCCTTAGAGAGCGGGTAGGGGAGGGAGGAGCAAGCTGCCTCCAGCAGCGCGTGGGGTGCGGTCTTTTTGTCGCGGATCGCGGTCAAGACCAGATAATCGGTAAGTAAATAGTACATAATAACTCCTTTACGTATCAAGTAAAAGATCGGTCATGGCAAGTGCGGCAGCCGCTTCGACCACGGGCACGGCACGGGGCACGATGCAGGGGTCGTGTCTGCCCTTGACGGCAAGCGTGGCGTTTTCCATGCGCGAAAGGCTGACAGTGTGCTGTTCCTTGGCAATCGAGGGCGTGGGCTTGAATGCAACCGTGAACACAACGGGCATACCGTAAGTCATGCCGCCGAGCACACCGCCCGCGTTGTTGGTGCTTGTATAGATGCTTGTGCCGTCTGTGTAAATGGCATCGTTGTTCTGCGAGCCGCGCATATTGGCAACGTCAAATCCTGCACCGAATGCAATGCCCTTGACGGCGGGAATGCTCCAGATCGCCTGGGAGATCACGCTCTCCACCGAGCGGAACATGTGCTCGCCAAGTCCTGCGGGCGCGCCCACGATCTTGCATTCGATCTGTCCGCCCAGCGAGTCTCCCTCGGCGTGTGCCTTGGCAATCTCGGCTTGCATCCGCTCTCCTGCGGTTTTGCTGTAGGTGGGAAAATCCTCTCCCGCAAATGAGGGGATATCATTGCCGACGGGGTCAAGCGGGGAATCAAACACGCCACCAATTGCAAGCGCGTGCGCCCCGATGCGAATGCCGCGCGTTTGCAAATATTGCAAGCAAATGCCGCCCGCAAGGCAGGTCAGCGCGGTCAAACGACCCGAAAAGTGACCACCGCCGCGCAGATCAACGCCCTCGCCGTATTTTAAGTGTGCGGCAAGGTCTGCGTGTCCGGGGCGCGGGACGTCGCTGTCATAGTCGGAGGAGCGGGCGTTGGTATTACGGATACGTGCACGAATCGGCGTACCGTCCGTATAAAGCAAGCCGTCACGCTCGCTCACGCCGCCAAGGAATTCGGGCGCGTCAGCCTCGCGGCGCGGGGTGGACCATGCGTGCTGCCCGGGCGCGCGGCGCGCCATAAAGGCTTGCAGCGCGTCAGGGGCGATCGGGATGCCCGAGGGCAGTCCCGAGAGCGTCATAGAGATCTCGGGATCGTGCGAGCCGCCGCAAATATCTAATTTGAGATTGCTGCCAAACGGATAGGGCATATACTTCTCCTTTACAAAGTAACGGAATTGGGGCTGCAAAGAGCGGATAATTGCTCCCAGAAGGTGGGATAGGATTTGGCAATTGCCTGCGCGTCATGAATCGTGACGGGAGCTTGGCAACCAAGCGAGGCGACTGCAGCGGTCATGGCAATGCGGTGATCGCCAAAAGAGCTTACCTGCCCGCCCGCAAGCGCATGCTTGCCGACGATGATCAAGCCGTCAGCGGTCTCGGTCACGTCTGCGCCCAGCGTGCGCAGCACCTCGGCTGTCGTCGCAAGGCGGTCGGATTCCTTGATGCGCAAGCGAGAGGCACCGCCAATGCGCGTCGTGCCCTGCGCGAGTGCTGCGGTTGCCGCCAGCACGGGAACGAGGTCGGGAATATCGGTTGCGTCAATATTCACACCGTGCAAAGGGGCGGGGGATACCGTAACCTTGTCCATGCCGATCTGCACGTCTGCGCCCATTTGCGCAAGGATCGATAAAATCGCGCGGTCGCCCTGCACCGAGTGCGGATCGATACCCGTGATCGTGATGGGATGCTTTCCCACAGCACCCATGCAGGCAAAGGCTGCAGCCCCCGACCAGTCGCCGCCCACGGTCAAGGTGGAGGGCGAGGTATAGCGGCTGTGCGCGGGCACGGTCAACACGCCCTCGCGCTCGGTTACGCCAATGCCGAACGAGGCAAGTACCGAGAGCGTCATGTCGATATAGGGGCGGGACTGTACCTGCCCGATCAGGGAGATCGTGCAAGGGGCGTCAAGGTCAAGTAAGGGAAGCGCGAACAAAAGTCCGCTTACAAACTGCGAAGAAACGTCCCCGGGAATGGCAAAGTCATTTCCGGTAAGCTTGCCCGAAATTTCCAGAACACCGTCCGGGCGGCCGGTCAAGGATATGCCGTTTTGCTCTAAAAGCTCACGCAAGGGTGAGAGCGGACGCTCGGGCAGTCTGCCGCGGCGTGTCACGTGCGCGGTCGTGCCCAGCGCAGCAATCACGGGCAGCAAAAAGCGCAGGGTTGAGCCGGATTCGCGTGCGTCCATTTGAGCAAACGCGGGAGCGTGCGCAATGGGCGCGACCAAAAAGCCTTGCTCTGTGCGCGCGATGCCGGCACCGAGTGCGCAAAGGCAACGTATGGTGGCGTCTATGTCGTCGTTTGTTGCGTCGCACAGTACGTGCGTGGGCGCGTTTGCCAAGGCGGCGCAGATCAGATATCTGTGCGCTTCGGATTTTGAAGGAAAGGCGCGCAAAGAGCCGCGCGGTGCGGGGGTGTGAAGCGTGACTTGCATACGCTTACCTCGATTCTAAGAAAGCCTGCAGCTTATTTGCGGGCAGCTGGCAGAGCTGACATACTCCAATGCCGTAGGGCAGAACCAGCGTTAAGGTATCCCCGCTGCGCTTTTTGTCCGAAAGGGCGGCAGCTGCGATCTCAGCCGTGCTATAAGGGCACTCGGTGGGCAGCCCCAGCTTTTGCGTAAGAGAGATGAGTGCGTCAAGGTCGCTTTTCGGGCAAAGCCTGTGCGCCACGGCTGCGCGCATGATGGTTACCGTGCCCATGGCAACGGCACTTCCGTGGGAAATTTCAAAGTGTGAAAGCTTTTCTATTGCGTGCGCTACCGTGTGACCGAGGTTGAGCAATTGGCGCATCCCCGTGTCAAATTCGTCCTGCTCGACGATATTGCGCTTGTTTTGCACGCAGCGGGCAATGACCTGCTCGCTTGCGGGCGAGGTGCCGTCCTGCAGCATACGGAAAAGAGCTGCATCATTGATCACGCCGTACTTGATGACCTCTGCGCATCCGTCCGCAAAAATGGCGGGGGGCAGGGTTGCAAACGTATCGGGGTCGCAGATCACAAGGCGGGGCTGATAGAATGCGCCTGCTAAGTTTTTGCCCGCGTCAAGATTGATTGCGGTCTTGCCGCCAACCGAGGAATCCACGGCGGAGAGCAGCGTGGTGGGAATCTGTACAAAAGGGATGCCGCGCAGATAGACCGAGGCGCAAAAGCCGCCAAGGTCACCGACAACACCGCCGCCAAGAGCAAACAGCGCATCTGTGCGGGTGTAGTGCTGCTCTGCCAGATGCTCCAGCAGCGCACCCAGCGCACAGAGCGATTTGGAGCCCTCACCGTGCGGCACGACGTATACCTCGGGTATAAAGCCCGCACCTTGCAAGGAGCTTGCAAGTGCGTCGGCATACAAGGGGGCAACGTGATCGTCGGTCAAAATCAGCGCGCGGCAGGGGGAAAGTACCTTTGCGGCAAGCGTGCCTGCTTGTATAAGCAAGCCGCTGCCAATACGTACGTCATAGGTATTGGAAGCTTGTACCGTAACTGTGACCATATCTTGACCTCCCATAAAACAAAAATACCGCAGAAAGCCCGCGGTGTGCCGATTTTGCATGACTGTCTGCCCAAGCCTTATGCGGCGCATACAGATGTAAATAATACAATTATATTACGTAAAGTGTAGCACGCAGAAGGATTTTTGTCAAGGGTAATTGAGAAAATTCTCTCGTTTTTGTAGACAAATGCGCGTTTTTCTGTTATAATAAAAACACAATTGTGAAACGCTGTGAAACAGGAGGTAAAATTTCATGTTTTATACCGCAATTTGCGATGATGAAGCGTTGTACGCTGCCAAAGCCAAGGAGCTTTTGGATAAGGTGCTGGACGAAAAGGGGATCACCCACCGCACCGATTGCTTCACTTCTACCGATGAGCTTCAGGCGGCTATGCGCAAGTGTGACTACTCCTTGCTGCTTTTGGATATCGTGATGGATAAGCGTACCGGCCTTGAATTTGCAAGCGAGCTGCGCCGCGCAGGCAGCCGTGTGAATATCGTATTTATGACCTCGAGTGCAGAGTTTGCGCTGGAGGCTTACGAGGTGTACCCTTTGACCTATCTGACCAAGCCGGTAGATCCCATCAAGCTGCGCCGTGCGGTGCAGATGTGCCTTGAAAAGATGGAAAAACAGCCGGGACTTGTCATCAACGACCGCAAAAAGGGTCAGGTGATGATGGAGTACGACGATATTTTGTATCTGGAAAGCCAGAAGCACGATATCGTGGTGTACGCGCGCGACGGTCAGCAATACGTGTTTATGGGCAGCTTTGAGGCGTTTTGCGAAAAGCTTCCCGCAGATATCTTTTTCCGCTGCCACCGCTCCTATTCGGTCAATCTGCGCCATACCACGCGCATCAGCAACCGCGAATACACCATGCGTAACGGGGATCTGGTACCCATCTCTCGCGCTCAGTATAAGGTAGCGTGTGAGAAATTTGCCGGGCTTTGATCTATGCGCTTACCGAAAGAGATCGCGCAGCCGCTCCTGATCTGGTACCGTGAAAATGCGCGCGAGCTGCCGTGGCGCAAGGAGATCACGCCGTACCGCGTGTGGGTATCCGAGATCATGCTGCAGCAAACGCGCGTGGAGGCGGTCAAGCCGTATTTTGAGCGTTTTATGCGTGAGCTGCCAAGCGTGCAAGCCTTAGCCGAGGCAGACGAGGAGCGTTTGCTCAAGCTGTGGGAGGGGCTGGGGTATTACAGCCGCGCCCGCAATTTGCAAAAGGCGGCAAGACAGGTATGCGAGCAGTATGCGGGCGAGCTGCCTGCCGATTATGAAAAATTACAAAAGCTGTGCGGTATCGGTGCGTATACCGCAGGGGCGATCGCGTCGATCGCGTACGGGATTCCCGTGCCCGCCGTGGACGGCAACGTGCTGCGCGTGTGGGCGAGATTGACGGGGGACGGGCGTGATATCCTGCAGCCTGCCGTGCAAAAGCAGGCGAGGGAAGAGGTTGCCGAGGTCATTCCCGCGGAGTCTGCTGCCGAGTTTACCCAAGCCATGATCGAGCTGGGCGCAACGGTCTGCGTGCCCGCAGGCGAGGCAAAGTGCTCCGAGTGCCCCTTGCAGGCGTTCTGCACAGCTCTTGCCGAAGGAAAAACCGAAGAGCTGCCCGTGCGAAGCAAGGCAAAGCCGCGTAAGATCGTGCCCTTGACCGTGCTGCTTTTGTGGGACGGTGAGTGCGTGGTGTTGCATAAACGCCCCGCATCGGGATTGCTTGCGGGTATGTACGAGTTTTATCAGACCGAGGGAGCATTGAATGCCGCGCAAGCCGCAAGTCATGCCGAGTCGCTGGGGCTTGAGGTACAGGAGGTTAGCGAGCCGATTGCGGCAAAGCATGTCTTCACCCACTTAGAGTGGCATATGACCGGCTACCTTGTGCGCGTCAAAGACGCATCCCCCGTGCAACATACGCTGACCATGGCAACGCTTGCAGAACTGGGGAGCACCTATCCGATCCCGAGCGCACACAGAGCGTTTAAGGATAAAATGAACAGCTTATAATGAATTTTTTCGGAGGTAGTACATATGAATTCTTCTAAATCTAGGTTGATTGCAACCATGCTTGCTTTTTTTCTTGGCTTTTTTGCTGTAGATTTGTTTTACATTGGTAAAACTAAACTGGCTATTCTGCAGTTGGTTTTGTCGTGTGTTGCTTATGCTGTTATGATGTTTTCCGTATTTATTATGCTTATACCCTTTATTGGGTGGATAATGGCCATTTTATTAGGGCTTATAGCATTACCGTGTATGTTGGTTGGTTGTGTTTGGTACATTGTTCGCGCTATTATAACCGCTTGTGGTAAGGCTACGGATAATGATGGTTTACCCATTACTGAGTGGGGCGTCTAAAATAATAGGGGGCTGAGTCATTGACTCAGCCCCTATTATTTTGTTTAGTCAAGCTCTTTCATACCCGTATAGAGCTCGTAATATCTGCCCTTCATGGCAAGCAGGTCGTCGTGGTCACCGCGCTCGATGATTTCGCCCTGCTCCAGCACCATAATGGCGTTGGAGTTGCGCACCGTGGAAAGACGGTGGGCAATGACAAAGGTGGTGCGGTTTTTCATGAGTCTGTCCATACCGCGCTCAATGTGGCGCTCGGTTCTGGTGTCAACCGAGGAGGTTGCCTCGTCCAGTACCAGGATGGGAGCCTTGGAAAGTGCCGCGCGCGCAATATTGAGCAGCTGACGCTGTCCCTGCGAGAGGTTTGCGCCGTCGCCCTCAAGCTTGGTCTGATAGCCGTGCTCCAGGCGCATGATAAAGCTGTGCGCGCTTGCCGTCTTGGCGGCCGCAATGACCTCCTCGTCGGTCGCGTCCAATCTGCCGTAGCGGATGTTTTCCATGACCGTGCCGGTAAAGAGGTGGGTGTCCTGCAGTACCATGGCAATATTTTGGCGCAGATAGTCGCGCGAGTATTGCTTGATGTCAATGCCGTCAATGGTAATGCTGCCCGATTCGATATCGTAGAAGCGGTTTAAGAGGTTGGTAATGGTGGTCTTGCCCGCGCCCGTCGAGCCGACGAATGCGATCTTCTGACCGGGATGCGCGTAAAGCGAGATGTTCTTGAGCACCGTCTTTTCGGGCACGTAGCCAAAGGTGACGTTTTCAAAGATCACGTCGCCCTTGATGCCGTCGTAGTTGGGCGTGTTTTCGCTGATCGCATCCTCGGCATCAGCCTGCTCGGGCGGCTGATCCATAACTGCGAACACGCGCTCCGCACCCGCAAGGGCGGAGAATACGGTGGTCATTTGCTGTGAGATGTTGGTAATGGGGAAGGAGAACTGTCTGGAGTAGTTGGCAAATACGGTCAGCTCACCGGGGGTAAAGCCGGTCAGCAGCATCATAATGCCGCCCACGCCCAGGGTAAATGCAAAGGTGATCTGGCTGGTGTTGCCCATGATGGGACCCATAATACCGCCCCAGAACATAGCGCGGTACTGCTTGCCGCGCAGGTCGCGGTTGAGCAGACCGAATTCCTCTTCACATTCCTGCTCGTGATTGAACACCTTGATGACCTTCTGACCCGAAACGGTCTCTTCAATGTAGCCGTTGACCGCACCCAGTGCCGCCTGCTGCTCCTTGTAGAACTTACGGGAACGCTTTGCAAGGGCTGCGCCGCCAAGACCGAAGATGGGAATAAAGATCACGGTGATCAGCGTCAGCCACACGTTGGTGGTCAGCATGAATACAAAGGTACCAAGCAGCGTGATCATACCCGAGATCAGCGAGGTCAGCGTGTTGGAGAGCATGTGGTCAATGTTGTCCACGTCGTTGGTAAAGCGGCTCATGGTCTCGCCCGTGGGGTTGGCGTCAAAGTAACGCACAGGCAGCTTTTGCATTTTCTCAAACAGGTCGTTACGAATACGCTCCAGCGAGGTCTGCGTGATGTGCACCATCAATCTTGCCTGCGTGTAGGTGGCTACGATACCGCAAGCGTAAATGCCTGCGAAAATGCACAGGGCAGCCAGCAGATAGGGGAAAGGACCGGTCAAGCCAAAGGCGTTGCTCAGTGCCGTGATGGGTGCGCTTGTGACCAGCGCGGAGATGACCTTGTCGGCAAGCTTGGTAAAGATGCTTGCGTCCGCGCTCATTTCAACGCCTGCTAAGTGGTTGATAACGGGGGAGAGCAGGTAAGAGCCGATCAGCGAGGTCACCGTGCTTGCCAGCATGCAAACCAACACCAGAATCAGCGAGAACGTGTGGGGGCGCAGATAAGCGAGCAGGCGCGCGATGGTGTGCTTGGCATTCTTAGGCTTGCCGCCCATGCCTCTGCCGTGCGGGCCGCCACCGCGAGGACCGCCGCCGCGCGGGCCACCGGGACCGCCGGGACCACCGTGAGAGGATTTTGCATATTGCTTTTGCAGGCTTTCAAGATTACGCTTTGCCATTATGCCTTCACCTCCTTGGTCGTATTTGCGGTCTGTGTTTGCTTATTTTCCATCTGAGAGATATAGATTTCCTTGTATTCTTCGTTGTTTTCCAGCAGCTCTGCATGCGTGCCGATGCCCGTGATCGCGCCCTGATCCATGACCACGATCTTATCTGCATCCATAACGGACGAGATACGCTGTGCGATGATGATCTTGGTGGAATTTTTCAGCTCGTTTGCAAAAGCGGAACGGATCTGCGCCTCGGTCGCGGTGTCAACCGCGCTGGTCGAGTCGTCAAGAATGAGGATCTTGGGATTTTTCAGCAGTGCGCGTGCAATGCAAAGACGCTGCTTCTGACCGCCGGACACGTTGGTACCGCCCTGATCAAGGTTGGTGTCGTAGCCTGCGGGGAAGTTCTGAATAAACTTGTTTGCCTGCGCGTGCTCGGCAGCGGCCTTGATTTCATCCATAGTTGCGTCCTGGTTACCCCAGCGCAGGTTTTCTTCAATCGTACCCGAGAACAGCACGTTCTTTTGCAGCACCATGCCAACGCCCTCGCGCAGGTTGTAAAGCGAGTAGTCGCGCACGTCCACGCCGTCCACCAGCACCTGTCCCGCATCCACGTCGTAAAGGCGGGGGATCATGGAAACCAAGGAGGTCTTGCCGCAGCCGGTAGGACCGATAATGCCCACGGTGGAGCCGGGTTCAATGGTCAGGTCAATATCTGCCAGCACGCGGTCTTCGCTGTTTTTGAAATAGCGGAAGGATACGCCCTTGAATTCGATCTTGCCCTCCTTGACCTGTGCGTCCTTGCACTTGGCATCTGCATCGTCAAGGTCAAGCTTTTCGTCCAGTACCTCGCCAACGCGCTTGCAGGAGGCAAGAGCACGGGAGGACATCATCAGCAGGAAGGTTACCATCATCAGAGAGCTGAGGATCTGGTTGACGTAGGTGATGAATGCGGAAAGGTCGCCGATGGGCATGCCGTCCACCACCATGTGACCGCCGAACCACAGAACCAGAATGATGGTCAGGTTCATAAACAGCGTCATCACGGGGGAGAGCATGATCATGATCTTGACCGCGCTCATGCCTGTCTGGCGCAGATCGCGGTTGGCAGCTCTGAACTTTTCGCTCTCTTCCTTTTCACGTACAAAGGACTTGACCACGCGCACGTTGGTGATGTTTTCCTGCACCGTGTTGTTCAGGCCGTCGATCTTTTCCTGCACCTTGGCAAAGAGCGAGAAGCCGCGCGTGATGATCAAGAGGATGCTGACAAGCATAAGCGGAATGGTGACCGCCAGAATGACCGAAAGGCTGGGCTTGAGCGCGATCGCCATGATCAAGCCACCGATCAGCATACCGGGTGCACGCAGCGCCATACGCAAGAGCGCGTTGACAAAGTTTTGCATTTGCGTGATGTCGTTGGTCAGTCTTGTGACCAGCGAGCCGGTCGAGAATTTGTCAATGTTGGCAAACGAGAAGGATTGCACCTTGCTGTACACGTCGCGACGAATGTCGGATGCAAAGTACACAGCTGCCTTTGCGCCAAAGTATGCGCCGCCAATACCGCCTGCCATCATGAGCAGGGCAGTCAGCACGATCATACCGCACACGCCAATCATGTAAAGAATGCCGGACTGCGTCAGCTGCTCTGCCACGTGCGCCATGGACACCTCGGACCATTCACCGTTAAAGATAGGCAGGGAGAATGCCTTGAGCTCCTGATAAGCAGAGCCGAAGTTGATGATCATTGCCAGATATTTGGGCATGAGTACCTCACCGATGACCTCGACCACCATGCAAAGCGGGCCGAGGATAAAATAGGGCAGGTACGGTTTTACGTATTTTAACCAACGTTTCATTGTGTGTCTTCCTTTCCGTGGGGGAATTGCTGTTGTGTCAGCATTTGGTGCAGATTTTGTTCAATGCGCTCCAGCGCGCCAAGCAGAGTGTCCAGCTCGGCATCGTCAAAGCCCTGCACCATGGCATTGTCTATGCATTCAAAAAGCTTCCAAGTTTTGTCTATGACGCATTGACCCTTTTGCGTCAGGGCAATGCGATTGCATCTGCAATCGTCCGCATCTGCGTCCTTGGTGATGTAGCCGTCATTTTCCAATCGCTTGAGTGAGACCGCAATGGCTGCAGGGCTGACGCCCAGTTCCTTGGCGAGCTGCTTTTGCGAGGGAATGCATCCGCGGGACAGGCGCATGAGCAGCACGTGCTGTGAGCGGTGCAGACCCGTTTGTGCCGTGACCGTGGCTTCCACAACCTGACGGTGCAGGCGGTCGGCTCGAACGAACTGCTTGATCACCGCGCTTGCACGGCCGCGCTCCTCGTGTCGAAAATTGGTGTTTTCTTGCACGAAATCAACCTCCGTAAAAGTATTTTTCAAAATAATTAGCCAGTTAACGATTAACGTGTTAATTATACCACTTTTTTTCCAAATGTCAATACAGTATTGACCGATTTTTACCTTCTTTTTCGCGCTTTGCGGGCGCGTCGGAAAAAGGCGGCACGTTGTCGGCATTTTGCACAATGTTTATCAAGTTTTACAAAAAATTCATGGTTAATACTTTACAAAAGCGGGCATATATGTTATAATGAGATTGTAAGAAGAAGGGAACTCGTCCCTGTACTTACAATAAAAACGGAGGTGGCACTTATGAAGACCAACATTATCGGCAGACAACTCAACGTGTATGCAGACACCAAAGCTCTGATTGAAAAAAAGCTTGCCAAGCTCGACAGGTACTTTAAGGTCGAGCCTGACGCAACCGTTACGCTCAGCCGTAAGCGTAACGTGTCCACCTTGGAAGTCACCATCAACGCACAAGGCACGCTGTTCCGCAGCGAGATCGGTGCAGACTCGTTCAGAGATGCGTTGGATCAATCCATCGACGCCATCGAGCGTCAGATCCGTAAGAACAAGACGCGTCTTTCCAAGCGTATCCGCGAGGATGCATTTCCCATTGAGGAATATTTCCCCGAGGATCTGGAGCAGGAAGAGGAGCTGGTCATCAGAACCAAGACCTTCCCCTATAAGCCCATGTCTCCCGAGGAAGCTATTTTGCAGATGGAGCTGATCGGTCATCAATTCTTCGTGTTTGTGGATGACGAGACCCGCGCGACTTGCGTTGTATACAAGAGAAAGGACGACTCCTACGGTTTGATCATGCCCGAATAAGCGGTAAACAATGGGGAGGTCACGGCCTCCCCTTCATTTTTGAAATACATTAACCTTTGATATAAAGGGAAAGGAAAAAGAAATGCAACACAACATCCCCCGCGCGGAATATCCGCGCCCCCAGCTTGTCAGAAACGAATGGATTAACCTCAACGGTACTTGGGAATACATGACCGACAGAGGCATGAGCGGTGAGATGCGCGGCTTTGCAGGCGGCGCGGAGTTCACCGAGCAGATCACGGTTCCTTTCTGCCGTGAAAGCGTGCTTTCGGGCATTGGCGACACCGATTTCTGCAATTGCGTATGGTATCGCAAGAAGGTCACGCTGCCCGAGGGGTGGCAGGGCGGCAAGAGAGTGCTCTTGCACGTAGGCGCATGCGATTACAAGACCGACGTTTGGGTAAACGGCAAGTGGATCGATTATCATATCGGCGGCTACGTATCCTTTACCATGGATATTACCAAGGCTCTGACCGAGGGTGAAAACGCTATCACCATCCGCGCTATCGACGATCTGCGCACGGGCAATCAGCCTGCAGGTAAGCAGAGCCCGCAGTACGGCTCGTTCGGCTGCTTCTATACAAGAACCACCGGTATCTGGCAGACGGTATGGCTGGAGTGCGTGCCCGAGGTATATTTGCAGAGCGCACGTTACTTTACAGATATCGATGACTCGACCCTGACTGCCGAGCTGCACGTCAAGGGCGGCGAGGATACCCCCGTTTCTCTCGTGGCAAGCTATGAGGGCAAGGTTGTGGGCAAGGCACAGGGCACGGCACACGGCGGCAAGTGCACCTTGCGCATGGCTTTGGACGAGCTGCACCTCTGGGAGGTTGGCAACGGTCGCCTTTATGATCTGGAGATCACCTGCGGTGACGACGTGGCAAAGAGCTATTTCGGTATGCGCAGCGTTGAGTGCCGCAAGGGCATGATGTACCTCAACCACAAGCCCGTATTCCAGAGATTGGTGCTTGACCAGGGCTTCTATCCCGACGGTATTTATACCGCTCCCACCGTAGAGGAGCTGTATGCCGACGTGGATCGCTCCATGGCAATGGGCTTTAACGGCGCAAGACTGCACCAAAAGGTATTTGAGCCGCTGTTCCTTTCCTACTGTGATCAGAAGGGCTATATCGTTTGGGGCGAGCATGCAAACTGGGTGCAGGATTCCTCGCGCACCGAGGTGTTTGAGAACTTCCTGCCCGAATGGCAGGAGATCATGGAGCGTGACTTCAACCATCCCGCTATCATCGGCTGGTGTCCCATCAACGAGAGTGCGCCCAACCAGAACAGACTGTTTATGAAGTCGCTGGCTGCGCTGACCCGCGGCTACGACCCCACCAGACTCTACATTGATGCATCCGGTTGGGTACATCAGGACGAGCTGACCGACATCTTCGACCTGCATGATTACGAGCAGAATCCCGAGCAATTTGCAAAGAATCTTGCGCCGCTTGCCAAGGGTGAGACGATCGACGTACACCGTCACGTAGTCAACGGCTATAAGGATAAAAAATACGGCTGCTATTGTAACTGCACGTTTGTCAGTGAGTACGGCGGCACACGCTGGGCAGGCACGGTGGATCCCGGTTGGGGCTACGGTGCAGCACCTGCGGACGAGCAGGAGTTCCTGAACCGCTTCAAGGGCCTTTCCGAGGCAATTCTGTTCCATCCCAACATGGGTGGCTTGTGCTACACCCAGCTGACCGACGTTGAGCAGGAGGTCACCGGTCTTTACACCTACGTCCGCCGCGCCAAGTTCCCGCCCGAGTATTTCCATGCGGTGCTGACGCAGAAGGCTGCGATTGAACAGGAATAAGCAAACAAAAAACACGGTTGAATGGGGCCGCGGAAATAGCGGTAAAATAAGTGAAAGCAGAAGTCTTTAGTGGGCTTCTGCTTTTGCTATGAAGATATTACGCGCAGAAAGCGATTGTATTCGCGCTCTCCCCCCTGCGCTTGGCGCAAGGCAGCGCTGACATTCCCCCCTCCCGGAGGGGGGCTTTGATGGTAGCATCTCGCTTTTCTAAACCGAAACGCAACTGACAACGGTAACTTGAATTACCGAAGTCTGTGCGATAACTGATATTTCAGCGGTTACTTTGAAAATGAATGGACGTGACCGCCTACATAGCCCCCCTCCGGGAGGGGGGAAGGCTGGCGCAGGCTTGTTCCAAGCGCAGGGGGGAGAGCGCGAATACAATCGGTTTCTGTGCGTAATATCTCCATAGCAAAAGCAGAAGCCCACTAAAGACTTCTGCTTCACATATTTTCACCGCTAATTTGTCAGCCCGATGCTCCTGTTTTTTTATTTTATCGATCAATATACCCAAACACCAGCGTGCACAGTATTGAGGAGATGGCGCAAAGCACGGTAGCGGCTACAAATATCAGCCAACCCGGATGCCAAAGATTCCAAACAAATCCCAAAACAAGATACGCGGGAATGGCAACCAAGAACACAATGGAGCAAAAGGCTGCATTGATGCGATCCCAATCCATGGCAGGCCCAAAGTAGGATCTCTTCTTGATCGGGCGCAGCTTAGGACGGTTGATGGCAGAGAGCACCGGACCCAGAAAAGCCGCGATTACGAATATCAGCCAGCCCGGATGCCACAGATCCCACACAAACCCCATGATCAGGTATACCACCGTTACCAGCGGAAACAGCATATCCTCCACGATTTTCAGCACGGTGTTGCGGCGAGGCACCATCTTAATCTCCTCATCGGGCTTACGTTCCTGCTCTTGCACAGGCGCAGGCTGCTTTTCCTGCGTCGCATCTCCGCGCACAAGGGTCTCCATGTCGCACTCCAGCACCTCGCACAGCTTGATCACGGTCTCCACGTCGGGGTACACCGAATCGGTCTCCCAGCGCGACACCGTCTGCCGCGACACGTACATGCGCTCGGCAAATTCCTCTTGCGTCATGCCCTTCTTTTTTCTCAGATATCCGATATTCGATCCAAAGCTCATACAAGACCTCCCTTACTTGATGTCCCTATGATACCGCAAAACGCGGCAGAAGTCCACCGCACGCCCCGATTTTTTTGCAACACGGCGTGTTACATCAGCCCTTTTTACCGCTAAAAACGCTTATTTTTTCTTGAAATCGGGCTTTTTGGCATCCTTATCGAACTTCTTTTTGCCATCGAAGTGCGGCTTACCGCCTTCCTTATGATACGGCTTTTGCTCATCCTTACGGAAGGGCTTGCTCTTATCAAACGCGGGCTTGCTCTTATCAAACGCGGGCTTTCTTTGCTCAAAGCTCGGCTTTTTTGCTTCAGCCGGATCGCGGAAATATTCATAAAGCGTACAAGGCAGCATGCCGTTGAACAGGCGGTGCGTCTTATCCGCCACGCGTCCAAAGCTGCGCTCAAACTCGTGATAGGACGTGATGATGTACACATGCCAAGGATACAAGTCCGCAAAGGTCTTGCCCATGGCGCGATACAGGGCGCGCACCTCGTCCTCTTCCATCATGCGCTCGCCGTAGGGCGGGTTGCACACCACAGTGCCCTTTCTGTCCTCGCGCTTGATGGTGCGGGCATCCGCATGGAAAATGTTGAGATACTCCTCCACGCCCGCTCTGCTTGCGTTTTCATAGGTCACGTCCAGCATGTCCTCGTCAATATCCGAAGCCCATGCCTCAAACTTGCTGTCGCGGATGATGAGATCCTGCGCCTCGGTGGCGGCGTCGGTCCAAGCGCGCTCGGGAATGCAGGCAAAGCTCTGCCCTGCAAACTCTCTGCCCAAGCCGGGAGCGCGGCGCGTGGCGATCATGGCAGCCTCAATGGCAATCGTGCCCGAGCCGCAGAAGGGATCCCAGAACAGAATGTCCTCCTTGGGTCTTGCGGTCAGCGCAATGGATGCCGCTAAGGTCTCGCGCAAAGGCGCGATGCCCGCCTGCGGACGGTAGCCGCGCTTGTGCAGCGCAATACCCGAGGTGTCCAGCATCAGGGCGACCACGTCCTTGAATAAGAAAAATTCGATCTGGTATTTCACGCCGTCCTCGGTAAACCAGCGAATGCCGTACGCCGAAGAAAGTCTGTCCACGACAGCCTTTTTGATGATACTCTGGCAGTCGGGTATCGAATACAGCTTGCTCTTGATGCAATGTCCCTTGACGGGAAAAGCGTCCGACGAGCCGATATAGTCCTCCCAAGGCAAGGATTTTACGCCTTGGAACAGTTCTTCATAGGTGGTTGCGGGAAACTCGCCCAGCTTGATCAGCACGCGTTCGGCACAGCGCAAAAACATATTGGCGCGCGCCACGTCGGCAGGCGTGCCCTCAAAGGTCACCCTGCCGTCCATGGTGTGCAAACGCTTCAGCCCAAGCGCGTCTATTTCTTCTCCGAGCTGCTTTTCCAGCCCGAACATACAGGTTGCTACTAAAATCATGGTATCTCTCCTTATGGATATTACCTTTATTATACACGAAAACGGCAAAGAGGTCAAGAGCTTTTGAAAGATAAGCGGCAAGGACTCAAGGCTGACTTGGATTCGAAACAACGAATTGATAATTGTTTTTTTACAAATATGTGCTATAATATAATCACACCGGTGGAAAAAATTTTGGAGGTGCTTATATGCAACTTGATTTAGGACAAAAAATACGCGAACTGCGTCGGCGTGACGGGCGTACTCAAGAAGCACTTGCTGAAGCTATCGGAGTGACGTCGCAGGCGGTTTCTCGATGGGAGGCCAATGGTGGTTATCCCGACATGGAGATGATCCCCTCCATTGCAAATTATTTCGGCATTTCAATTGACGAACTGTTTGGTTACAACAATGAACGATCTAAAAAGATCGACGAGTTGGCGGAAAAGATCGATTACATGAATTTTCAAAACAATGGCGTGGACTTAAACATAGATGAGTGTATTTCGTTTGCAAGAAATGCATTGATTGAATTTCCCGGCAACGAAAAGCTCATGCTGTGCCTTGCCTCGGTATTGTACAACGCAGGATATGTTCGTTACGGTGAATATCATATGACGGATGATGAAGGTTATGATGTTTTAGATGTTGAAACACATCGCACCTATGTTGAATGGAAAGAAGCAATATCTCTCTATGAAAAATTATTAAAAACCGTGCAGGAAGGAGAGCTTCGACATCGTGCTATCCGCGAGCTTACTCAACTGTACTTAAACATCGGAGAGCACAATAGAGCAAAAGAGATTATCGAAACCGCTCCAAATATTTACGGGTCAAGAGGCTTTCTGAAAATCAATGCAACGGATGGTAAAGAACGCGCAAAGGCGTATGGAGAGGCGTTGCTTGAAATGGTTCGCGCTTGCTCTGAAACCATGGTACAGTGCGTAATAGCCTGCAAAAATAACATATCCATTGCTGACAAGATTCAAAGTCTGCGCGGCGCGATCGAAATATTTGATACCATATGCACCGACGGGAACTGCGCCAGACATCATGGATATATAGCAAGAGTGTATACGTTGCTTTCCCTGTATCTTTGGTTGGACGGTAAAAAAGAGGATGCGTTCAAGGCTTTGGATAATGCGCTTGAACAATTCAAGCTCTTTGATGAATACTGTGCTAAAGATAACGGGTACTATACATCACCGCTTGTACGTTTAGTTCCATACGAGTCTATTCAAGCGAAAGCGAACGACGATTCTCACCCTCATACATCATTTGCAAGCCTTGCAGAAGATTGGCCTTGGTGGTGTGTTCCTGAGAATGAAATCGTGAAATCGGAAATACAAGCCGATCCCCGTTGGGAGGCATGGGTTGCAAAATTGCAGTAACGATGCTGCTTTCGTCACACCTCGCACAGACCTTCTTTGTTTCCTCCACAAAGATATCTAATACTGTGACAGCTTGACGGGTAACAGTTATATTTTTCTCGCGCTATGCTTGCCCCGGACTCAAGCATCGGGAAAGCGGAAAAATAAGTGTTGTTCGGTTATCAAAACAACGAATTAGTAATTGATTATTCTGTTTTGGATATACAATCTCCATATCCGTTATTGCTTTTCTTTGCTTTTAGAGATATAATTATCTCAACGGATCCGAAACAAAAAGTAATGAGGAGTATTTTATATGACGATAGGAAAAAACATTGCTGATTTAAGAAAAAATAGTGGGATGACACAGGAACAACTTGCCGAGATGCTTGGTGTATCTTCTCAAACGATTTCCAAGTGGGAAAACGAAGTAACAATGCCCGACATTATGCTTCTCCCCGTGATTGCAGGCTGTTTTGATATCACAGTTGATGAATTATACTGCGGCAAAAAACCGACGAAAAAACAACAAGTTATTGATTACGATGACATTCCTGAAATGCTGTACGATACTGTAATTGATCTTACGCAACGCGGTTGGGTGGATATGGTAGAAGGAAAAGATATTGAGGCGGAAAAGGAGAAAATGAAATCCTATCTTGCAGAAAACCGACAAGTTAAAACGGCAACGTTTTCAAATAAAAGAGGAGCTGTGGTTGCCACATCGGAAATCGGTTTGTTACACAGAGGCCAAGCAAATGCCGATCAACTGGTGCAAGAAGGGATCGGTCGTGTGCTTGCGATTTTGTCAAAAGTTGCTGTGAGACGTGTTTTTGCTTATGAAATGGAAAACATGACAAAGCCTATTACAGCACCGTATGCAGCTAAAAAATGTGAGATTTCTCCCGAGGAAGCTGCAGAGGCTCTTGAGCTGTTAACAGAAATTCATGTAAATGATCCTACCGACGTTATGCTTGATGAAAATAATTCTGTACGCATGTATGCACTTAACTCCGACGAATGCATTATGTATGTGCTGATGATCTTGAAAACCGCAAGATTAATTGACGAAAATAAACAGCATTATTTTAATTATCGAGGTTCTTATAATAATCTTTGGATACAGTAGAGTTTAGTTTTCTTTGCCCCACCTCGCGCGGAACTTATCTTGGTTCCCAGTGATGCAGATTTCAAACTACATGTCAGGTGACAACAGATGTTGGGTTGATTTTGTTGTAGTCCAGCAATCTCTTATAAAAGAAAAAAGGAGTCCCCAAATGAACTCGTACAAATATGCAAAAAGGCGCGCCCTTGAGGCGTACCCTGCTTTGAAAAAATACCGCAGAGAACGAATGCTTCGTATTCTTGGAAAGTGGTTGCTTTGGAGCTTGCCGGCTTTAGCTTTAGCTGTATTTATGTGCATCCGTTATACGCACGTGGCTATCCCCTTAATTGGTGCTGTGCTGCTCTTTATCGTGTTTTGGCGCATTGTTGCACCGTTACATAATTTCAAAAGATTTCATGGAAAGATCACCAAGCTGACCGCTATAGTCAAGCGTGTCAAAGCCAATAACGGATGGGTAATCGTTTCTTCTGCACTCACGGATAGCGTCG
>JAZOVZ010000021.1:0-6603 GCA_045658965.1 Eubacteriales bacterium | reverse complement strand
GTAGCATCGCGCTTTTCTAAACCGAAACTCGACCGTCAACGGTAACTAGATTTACCGAAATCTGCGTGAAAACCGATATTTCAGCGGACAACTTGAAAATGAATGGGCGAACAACTGGCAAAGCCCCCCTCCGGGAGGGGGGAAGGCTGGCGCAGGCTTGTTCCAAGCGCAGGGGGGAGCATGCGAATACAAACGGTTTATGCGCGTAATATCTCCATAATAAAAAGCAGAAGCCTACAAAGACTTCTGCTTTACTTTATTTGCCGCTAATTCCGCAGCTCTATGCGAGAGCGTTTCTTTTTATTCGGTTTTGACACCGATCAGTCCAAGGCAGACAAGTAAGATCGCGCAGCTGCCCCAAATGGCGTACGCGCCAAGACCTTGCACGAACAAATTGCCGACCACGGCACCCAGCGTGAAAAACAGAATGGTCACCGCAAAGAACACGGCGTTTTTGCCATGCACCTTGTCTTTGCCAAAGGCGAAATCCATGGCGTTATGTACCATACTGCGCAAGTTTCCGATGCACATGGTGGTCGCCGCGCGTCTGCCCATAAACTCGCCAAAGCATTCCAGCTGCATGCCGCAGGCAAGCGAGATCATGGCGTTGGCGATCACGTTGACGCGCTGCGGCATGAACGCCACCGCAAACAGCACAAGTATTTCACCGCCCACCACCAGCAGCTTTGCCGTACGCACGTGCTTGCCCGCAAGGCGGCAGATCAGATACGCCAGCACGATGCCCAACACAAAGGCAAGAATGGGGCAGAAATAGCGGAAGCAGACCGCAAAATTACCCGTGGACAAATTCACGCCCAAAAGCAGGATATTACCCGTCTGGGCATTGGCAAACACCTGCTCGCGGAACAGGTAGGAATAGGCATCCATGCACCCGCCCGACGTGGCAAGCAGCAGCCAGAGTGCCAACGGGATTGCGTTTTTGATTGCACGTTTCAAAGGGATCACCTCATCAGTAGTATTTATCGATCAACGGCTCTGTCAAGCACGCGGTCAAGCCGCGCTCGGCACACAGCGTCAATATCGTATAGCGGTCACGCACGGTGTGCGCCCCTGCAAGCATCTGCCGCATTTGCTGGCGCGTTACGCCAATGTCACGAAACCGCACGGGACAGCCCACACCCGCAAGCAATTCACGCACGGCATCGGGCGAGGGCAAGGTATCTGCCAGCGCCCAGACCTTTTCGTACTCGCGGCAGGGCACCTTTGCCATGGAGAGATAATGATACAGCTCCAGCGAGATCATGGTGCCAAGCCCTACCTTGACACCGTGCGCGGGAATGGGCAGCCCGCGGCGGGCAAAGTCCATTTCCAAATAGTGCGACTGATGGTGCTCGCTGCCGCTTGCGGGGCGCGAATTGCCGCACATTGCCATGGAAAGACCTGCCTTTAAGAGTGCGGAGGTCAGCTTTTCGACAGCCTCGCTCTCGTTATGGACAAGCCCCTCGTACGCGCCCATGCACGCTTCCCTTGCCTGCTCCATCATGGCAAACGCCTCTTGGTGAATGGGTTCTCCGTTGATAATGTTGGAAAGTTGCCAGTCTGCAAGGCAGGTATATTTGCCCACGATATCGCCAAAGCCCGCCGCAGTCATGATGCGCGGCGCGGTCCTGATCACGTCGGCATCCACCAGCACGTGCGCAGGGGGATTGACGGTGTCGGTCACCTTAAAGCCGTCACGCATGAGTGCTGCGCCCGCAGAGCAATAGCCGTCCATACTGGCAGCCGTGGGCAGCACGCCCGAAGGAATGCCCGCGCGTGTGGCAACCGATTTTGCCATGTCGTTCAGCGTGCCGCTTCCAACGGCAAGCACGTACTCTGCCGCGTTTGCCGCCATTTGCGCCCGGGCGCACTTGTCCTCGGTGGGCAGCAGCTGCTCGTCTGGGTAAGGCACGTTGGTAATCAGGCAACCCGCGCCCACCAGCTGCTCGCGAATCCCATCTGCATAGGGGGCTGTGTTAACGTCGTAAAGGATCGCCACGCGCTTGCCCGCCACCGCTGCAAAAAACGGCGCAAAGCCTCCGTTTTGTTTATATAAGATCTCAATACTCATATGCTCAGATCCTTTCAAAAGGCTGTGCGGGGTCGCCCGTCGCGCGCCACAGCGTCACTTGCGTGTACTGTCCGTGCTGCGCATCCCGCCCTTGCTCGGAGAAATAATACCGTCCGTCACCGAGCGCGCACATGCCGGTCGAGCCGTAGGGAAAACCACTCTGTCCCGCAAGCGTCAGGCAGGCGATTTTTTCGCCGTACGCGGCATGAACGCCCTCTGCTGCTGCAACCGTGCCGTCAATGACAAACATACTGTCATTTTGAAATTGGGGCTTTTTACCGGGGTACACCGCCACCAACCAGTTGCCCGTATGCGCATCGTATTCAAGGTTCTGAATGCCCCAGTTGGTGTTTCCCGTATATAAAAAGCACTTTTGCACGCAGCGATCCCCGCTTTGGCGCATATGCTCCTGGCAAAGCGGCTGCGCGACCGTATCCCACCATGCATCGGTGTCAAAGCTCAAAATCACTTGATAATCGTTATCGTCACGCCCCATGTCACCGTACACGCCGTAGCAAATTTTCAAGTATTGCTTGCCGTCCCGTGCACCCCATGCAGGTCCGCGCGCTGTGCCGTCAATGCCGCTGCAGGCATATTTGTGCGGCAGTTCCCTGCCGTCCACCGTCACGCTTGCTTCAAAATCCGCCACAACCTCGGGCAGATAGACCGCGCGCATCACACCGTCGCGCTCCGCGTCCATTCCCATACGGTCAATGCGGTCCACGTCAAAGATCGCGCAGTAAAAGGCGTTTTCGATGCGCTTGTCCGATGCATCCAGGGCGCGCAAAATGCCCTTGCCGATGGCATCGTTCTTGTATTCCAGAGAACCGTAGACTCTGCCGTCGGCTTCGCAGAAATCAATGCACCCAAGATGCCCGATCAAGCCGTCCACGCTGCCGACAACGTTGCCCGCAAGGTCGGATTTGATCAGCTTGGTGGTAAAGGAATAATAAATGTAGCCCTTGACGGGATCGACCGCAATGCCCTGGCAGTGGCACGCGCCGTGATAGCCCGAAAAAATGCTGCTCGGCAGTTCCATGTTGCGCTCCTTATGATGATAGTAACATCATTATAACGCGAAACCCTGTGAAAGTCAAGAATTTGCACAAATAATATGGCGCGCAAGAAAGGCAATGAAAGCCTCCCCGCGGGGAGGCTTTTTGAAGTTGCCCGCAACGGATAGCCGAACAAGAAGGACGCGCGCTACAAAGCCTTCCCCGCGGGGGAAGGTGGTGCGAAGCGCCGGATGAGGTCACCATAAAACCGCTCTTATCCGTCCTATGCGTCTAACCCATGGGGAAACATATGACTTCCTCCTTTTAAGGAGGTGTCGCGGAGCGACGGAGGATTTGTTTTTACCGACAATATCCACACCCGTATCAGAGCGTCCGTATGATGCATCTCACCCACCGCAATCGCGTCGCCTTCTTAGGTCGGCACCGCTGCGGTCCCCCCTCTCCCGCGGAGAGGGCTTTGTGGCGCACATCCGCATCGTTTGCAAATCCACTGCCAAGCCTTGCATATCCCCCGATTTTATGGTAGAATAGCATTATTGGTATGAAAGCAACCCAAAGTTGCGCAATAGTTGGTGGATTGCAACCACAAATCATGATACAATGATAGCGGAGGTGATACGTATGTCCATCGGACAAAGAATCAGTGAACTCAGAAAATCCAATGCACTTTCGCAGGAATACGTAGCGGAAAGACTTGGAGTAACGCGACAGGCAGTATCCAAATGGGAAACCGACCTCAGCGCACCCGACACATACAATCTGATCGCTTTAGCAGAGCTGTTTGGCGTATCGGTAGAGTATATTGCAACGGGAAAGCAACCGGAGCAGCCACGTCAGCCGGAACCGCAGCAGCCTGAAGTACGGCAGACGCAAGCGCATGGCAAAATCGGTGTGCAAAAGATTATCGGCTTTATTTTGCTCGGGGCAGGTCTTCTCTCCCTGATTTTGGGTGTGCTTCTGTCGGGAATCCTGCTATTTTTATCGGTCTATCTGATCGTCGGTGGGATTTTGTGTCTTGCTCTGCGAAGAAATGTCGGTTTGGTAACTGCGTGGACTTTCTGGGGCATGACGTTTTTGATATTCGGTATTCTGACAGGCATAAATCTTTTCTTGATTTTCAACCCCGATATCTACCAAGGGGTATCAGCGCCTGCGAGGGTTGAGATCATCTCATGCGCCTATTGGATATGGTTCGCAGCCTTAGTGGCAGTGACCGTTGTACGGATCGTCAAAAAGGCGAAAATTCGCAAAAAGGATCGGTGAGGTATTCAAGGCAGAACCAAGCGAATCATTGTGAAAAAGGGCTGCGTCGCGATTACTCGCGACGCAGCTTTCATCTTCCGACGGATGCGTGAAATTCAGATCGTACCGCTCACGGTCAGCACCGCTTCACCGGGTGTGACGGCAACGGTGCCGTCGTCGTTACGCACAAAGGTCGCGGCAGGCACCGTGATCACACTGGGTGCGCTGGAGAACGCGCCGGTCGCTGCATTGTACGTGTAGCCCGTTCCCTCCGCAAGCACAGTACCGTCCAAGGTCACCGTCAGGTTTTCCAAGATGGGGTCAAAGTTGTCGGTCACCACCACGTCGTCGGTCGCGACGGCAGCCGTGTTGCCAAAGTTCTGAATGACAAAGGTGTAGGTCAGCGTGCCGTTTTCGGGCACAGCCACGGGCGAGAGTGCCTTGGTGATGGTGAGCAAGGGCGCGTCAGCCGTGGTCACGGTCGCGCTGTCGCTCAAGGGTTCAAGCAAGCAGCCGCCGCTGACGGTTGCGGTATTGATAATGCGCGCATTCACGCCAAGGGGTGCGACGTCCGTGATCTCGGTTTCGTACACGATGATCGCGTTGCCGCCTGCGGGCACGGTAATGCCCTGCAAAACCAGCGGTTGCGTCTGTGTGGGCGTCAGCTCGGGCTGCAGCACGCCGTCCACATAGTAAAGAATCGCGCCGGGCACCAAAGCAAGCGGATACAGCGTTGTGCCGTTAAAGTCGAACGCGCCAAGGTTGTCGGTCAGCGTCAAGCCTGTCAGGGGTGCGGTGCCCGCATTGATCAGCGTGACCGCGTAGGTCACGGTGTCCCCTGCCGTGTAGGTGTTTGAAAGTGCGGTCTTGGTGATGGAAAGTGTTTGCAAAAACGTGCCGGTGACCGTGTTGGAATCCACGGTACGCCCGCCGTAGGAAAGTGTTGCTCTATTGGTAAAGGTTGCCACGTCTATTCTCCTTTTTATCTTGGACGAGCGCCATGAGACTGCCCGTCCTATCGACAGTATATGCCATAAGATGACAGAGATTGACAGCATATTCCGGGGGCGCACCGCACGCTTTTCCCTTGCGCGGCAATTGCCGAACTTTGCGATATAAAAATGCTTTTTTTGCAAAAAAGACTTGACGAACCGAAAAAGGCGTGATATAATATACGAGTTATTGGGGTGTCGCCAAGCGGTAAGGCACTAGACTTTGACTCTAGCATTCGTCAGTTCAAATCTGGCCACCCCAGCCATGATGAGTGTCTGATTTAGATGCAGGCACGAAAACAAGAGAAAAACGGAGATTTCGAGAGATTTCTCCGTTTTTTTCGACCTTAAAGTTTTTCAGAGTTTTGTAGATGCATTTCGGGCTTTTCGGGTCTGTAGACAGATTCGAACCGGCGAAATGCATTTTTTGATATAGATTCCCCACAGCACCGAAACTGTGGACAGATTCGAACCATCACACACCTTTCGATGCTTTTCCAAAACCCTTCCCGTTCAAAAATTATTTACAAAGCCATAGATGCAAAGGCATTTTGGACAGATTTGAACTACCACACTCCGTCCCCTTTCCAAAGCAAGGAGAATCAGAAAAAGATGCATTTTCCGTTTGGATAGATTTGAACTACCTCATCAGTTTGAAACCGCTTCTAACAGTAAATACGAAATAGCTCGTTTCTTTTAACGGACAGATCCGAACTACCGAAAGCCAAATACTGACCTGCTGAAGACAAAGAAAAAGCCACGGAAACAAAACCGTGGCAAATTCTATTCGTTTTCATCTAAAAGACAAATTGGAATTTGTTTATCGTATACTTTTTATGTGCGACTCTATCTCCTTGATGACCTCAACAAACTCCGCATCGCTCTTTCCCGTAGGATCGGGCAAGCCCCAATCATCATCGAAGGCTCTGCCGATGAAGGGGCATCCAACGTCGCATCCCATTGAGATAGCAACGTCGGGTTGCGGTATCTTGTCTATGGTTTTACTGTACTGTGTCAGCTCCATATTGATACCGTAAAGCTCCTTCATCAACCGTACCGCATCTTGATTGATCTGCGGTTTTGTTTCTGTGCCTGCCGAGTAAAAGTCGAACTCATCACCACGCAAGTGCTTTCCAAGAGCTTCGGCAATCTGACTTCTGCAAGAGTTATGGACGCATATAAACGCTATCTTTTTCTTCATATCAATCCGAGCTTTGCAAACAGCTTTTCGATGTCCGCAGGCTTCAGCACCTTGCCCATTGCAACCACCTTTTCGTTTACA
>JAZOVZ010000020.1:0-27234 GCA_045658965.1 Eubacteriales bacterium | reverse complement strand
GGAGGGGGGCTTTGATAGTAGCATCGCGTTTTTCTAAACCGACACTCAACCGACAACGGTAACTTGAGTTACCGAAATTCGTGTGCAAACCGATATTTCATCGGACAACTTGAAAATGAATGGGCGGACAACTGACAAAGCCCCCCTCCGGGAGGGGGGAAGGCTGGCGCAGGCTTGTTCCAAGCGCAGGGGGGAGCATGCGAATACAAACGGTTTATGCGCGTAATATCCCCATAGAAAAAAGCAGAAGCCTACAAAGACTTCTGCTTTTGCTTTATTTGCCGCTAATATCTCAGCCCCATTTGAAGCGTCTTTTCTGTATGCTTGGCGATTATGCCTCGGGTACGTTCTCGGTCAGCGTGCCCTCGTCAATGTTGACCGTGCCGTCGCAGTTGACCGCGTTGCCCTTGGCGTAAGTCGTGACGGTTGCACCGGTGGTGACGGTGATGTCCTGCGTTGCCTGCAGACCGTCATCCTCGCAATGTACGATGACCTTTGCGTTCTCGGTGATCAGCAAGAAGCCCTTGCCGACGTCGAGCGAGTCGGTCTTGATGGCGTCGTCCGCGCCCTCAACCAGCACGTCTGCGTCGCCCTTGATGGTTACGCTGCCGTTGCCCTTGATGGCGTTGTTGACTCCGGAAACGGTCAGCTTGCAGTTGTTGATAGAGAGGTCGTTCTTGCATCCGATGCCGTTGTTGTAATTACCGGTAACGTTCAGCGTACCGTGACCCTTGATGGAAAGGTCGTCGGAGGCGTAGATACAAGCGTTGGGCTTGGTGTCGGTGGGGTTGGCGAATACGTAGGTCGCGCCGTCGGTCAGCGTGTTGACGGTGCCGTCCTTGATCTCTAAGTATACCTTATCCGCGCTCTTGACCCAGATAACGGCAGAGGACTCGTTATGACCCGTGAAGTTGTTGAGGATAAGCGTGACGCGCTCAGCCTTGGTGACCTCAACGATGATCTGGCCGTTATCCAACGTGCCGCTGATCTCGTAGGTGCCTGCCTTGGTGATTGCCAGGGCAGAGCCTTGTACCTTGAGGGCGGAGGAGTCTGTTGCGGTATAGGAGGTGCCGCTGAAGGTGATATAGCTATTGATCATACTGTCGGGAGTGGTGCCGCTGTTTTCGGGCGCACCGCCGGGCTGATTGGTCTGAGAAGGATCAACCGTTTCGCCCGAGCATGCAGCAAGTGCAAGACAAGAGAGCGCGAGCAGCGCGGCGAGCATCAAAACAAAAATTTTTTTCATGTAGTAGATCTCCTTTCGGGGAAGTTACCTTTGTCTATTCAGTATACAATGATATTGTGACCGAATTTTGACCAATGTAAGAATTTTTTTACATGAAAGCGCAGTTTTGCATATAATGATATAATTCTCACACAAACGACAGAAAAGGGACTGAGTTTTCTCAGTCCCTTTGTGTTTGTTTGATTATTGTGCGGACTCGGATTCGCTTTCCTGCTGCTGTTGCTGAACGGCAGTTTTGGAAAGGGAAACGCTGACGATGATGCCGCCTTCATTATCACCCGAAACGGTGTAAGTGAAGTTGGTGGGCAGCTTAACGGTTGCCATATCGCCCTGGCAAGCGGTGTAATAGATCAGCCAATCCTGGCCGTTTGCATCGGTTACCTTCAGGGGATTGTTGTAGGAGTTTGCCTTGATCTGTGCCACGAACTCTTCCAAGCACAAGCCGTTTGCCTTCATGTAGGCAGCGGCACCGTCACCAACGTAGTGGAAATATTCCACGTAGCCGGAAATGCCGGTAATGCTTTCCTTGCCCTCGGGGTAACGAACCACAAAGCCGTACTTGTGTGCGTTATCGGCAAGCCAGTTATAGTAATCGGGATTGTCGTAAACGTTGGAGGTCACGCTGCCGTCATAGATCTTGAGCGTGATACCAAAGCCGGTGTGGTGGTCGGACTTGCCTGCGGGAACCGAGAACTTGCCCTGCTCCTCGAAGGTGCGGTAAGCAGAGGAAATGATCAGGTCATTCTTGCCGGTTGCCTTGTTGAAGGCGGACAGGAATTCGTGCATGGAGGAGAGAGCTGCACCGTCCAGCATCAGCGTGTTGAAGCTGGTCTTATATGCAGCGGTAGCGCCGTCGGGCGTGTGTGCTACGCGATATTCCCAGATGTTGGCAAGGTTTTTATCCGCCTCGGCAGGGAATTTGTATTCGTTTTTGTCGTTGACCAGAGCCAGAGGGCCGTACATGGTCTGTGACTTATCCAGCGTTACGTCCTTGTACTGTACCGCGGAAGGGTCAGCGTTATTGTGACCGCTTGTGATGGCAAGTACGATCTTGGTACCGATGATGGTCATAAATACGACTAAGAGCAGGGCGATCACGATGCAGATCATGATCACGACCATTTTTTGCTGCTGCTGACGGTTGTCACGCTTGACGGTACCGGTGGAGTAGCTGCGCGGGGTTCTTTGGTTGTCCATAAGAAGCTCCTTTCGTCAATTTATCACGTGTGTTTGGTAAATTACTTTGCGTCCTTGATGGAGAAGTCCATGCGGCCCTTCTTGTCCAGACCCATGTACTTGACCTTGACCTCGGAGCCAACGTCGATGCCTGCATCGGTCACCTTGTTGATTCTCTTGTCGCAGATCTTGGAAATGTGAACCATGCCGTCCTTGCCGGGTGCGTACTCAACGAAGCAGCCGATATCCTCGTTGGGCTTGTCCTTGCTTGCAAGGATCTTAACGATCTTTGCGTTGTAGATGCAGCCAACCTCGGGCTCGAATACGATTGCAGCGATTGCAGCCTGTGCAGCAGCAGCGCTGTCACCGTTGACAGCAGCGATGCGGATGGTGCCGTCGTCGTCAATGTCGATCTTTGCACCGGTGTCAGCAACGATCTTCTGAATGGTTGCGCCACCCTTACCGATAACCTCGCGGATCTTATCGGGATCGATGTGCATGGTGGTCATCTTGGGAGCGTACTTGGAAACCTCAGCTCTGGGAGCGGGAATTGCCTTGAGCAGTACGTTGTCGATGATGTACTCTCTGCCGGCACGGGTCTGCTCGAATGCCTGCTTGATGATCTCGGGGGTCAGACCGTCGATCTTGAGGTCCATCTGAATGGAGGTGATACCCTTGTGCGTACCTGCAACCTTGAAGTCCATGTCGCCATAGAAGTCCTCAAGACCCTGAATGTCGATCATGGTATCCCAAGAGCCGTCCTCAGCGGTGATCAGACCGCAGGAGATACCTGCAACGGGAGCCTTGATCGGAACGCCAGCGTCCATCAGTGCCAGGGTAGAGCCGCAAACGGAGCCCTGAGAGGTGGAGCCGTTAGAGGAAACAACGTCGGAAACCAGTCTGATTGCGTAGGGGAATTCCTCCTCGGAGGGCAGCACGGGAACGAGAGAACGCTCAGCCAGTGCGCCGTGGCCGATCTCACGACGGCCGGGGGAACGAACAGCCTTAGCCTCACCGGTGGAGAAGCCGGGCATGTTGTAGTGGTGCATATATCTCTTGGAGGTCTCGGAGTCAATGCCGTCCAGCATCTGCGCCTCGGAAAGAGTGCCAAGGGTTGCAATGGTCATAACCTGGGTCTGACCTCTGGTGAACAGACCCGAACCGTGGGTTCTGGGCAGAACGCTTACCTCTGCGCCAAGGGGTCTGATCTGGTTCATGCTTCTGCCGTCAACTCTCTTCTTGTCAACCAGCAGCCAGCGGCGAACGATCTTCTTCTGGATCTTGTAGACCAGCTCGTCCATCATGCCTGCGATTTCGGGATACTCCTCGGAGAACTTCTCAAGGATAGCGTCCTTAACGGGAACCATGCGTGCGTCGCGAACGGTCTTGTCGTCGGTGTCGAGAGCGAACATAACGTCCTTCTCGCAGAAGTCGAAGATCTTGTCGAACATGTCGTGATCAAGCTCGCAGGAGGGGTAGTCGAACTTGGGCTTACCAACCTCGTCGATGATTGCGTTGATAAAGCCGAGCAGCTCCTTGATCTCCTTGTGTGCGTACATGATAGCGTCGTAAACAACGTCGTCAGCAACCTGGTTAGCACCTGCCTCGATCATAACGACCTTGTTCATGGAAGCGGCAACGGTCAGCTGCATCTCGCTCTTCTTCTGCTGCTCGTAGGTGGGGTTGAGGACGAACTCGCCGTCAACAAGGCCTACCCAAGCGCCGCCGATGGGGCCGTTCCACGGAATATCGGAAATAGCCAGAGCGGTGGAAGCACCGATCATAGCGGTAACTTCGGGAGCGCAGTCGGGGTCAACAGACATAACGGTCAGGGTCAGAGCTACGTCGTTACGCAGATCCTTGGGGAACAGGGGACGGATGGGGCGGTCGATGACGCGGCTGGTCAGGACTGCCTTTTCGGAGGGCTTACCCTCTCTCTTGAGGTAACCGCCGGGGATCTTGCCCGCAGCGTACATTCTCTCGTCAAAGTCAACGGACAGGGGCAAAAAGTCAATGCCGTCGCGGGGCTTCTCGGAAGCGGTTGCGCAGCAGAGAACTACAGTGTCGCCGTAGCGGCACAGTACCGAGCCGTTTGCAAGGCCTGCAACCTTACCGGTCTCGATGACCAGGGGTCTGCCTGCCAGGGTGTAATGGAATACTCTGTGATTCTTAAAATTCATTTCAGAGCTGATGATTGCGGAATTCATTTCTTCTTTTCTCCTCTTCTTCTACAAAATTCTTGGGGGGCTTTCTTTCGCTTACGCATAGTTTTTAGTACTTAAACCCACGCTTGTCCGAGGTGTGACAAGCGCGCGTTTAAGTTCTAAATCCATGCGCTGCGCAAAAAAACAGTTGGGAGTGGAAGCGGCAGAGAAATCCGCCGCTTTCCACTCCCGCAGTAATTACTTTCTGATGTTCAGCTTCTTGATGATCGCACGGTAGCGCTCAATGTCAACCTTCTGCAGATAACCCAGCAGGTTTCTTCTGTGACCAACCATCTTGGACAGACCGCGACGGCTGTGGTTGTCGTGGGTGTTGCCCTTGAGGTGCTCGGTGAGGTTGTTGATGCGGTAGGTCAGAATGGCGATCTGAACCTCGGGAGAACCGGTGTCGCCCTCGTGGATCGCATACTGCTCAATGATAGCCTGTTTTTCTTGAGTGGTCATGATGTTTTTCACCTTTCAAAAATATAATTTTTGCAAAACGCGTGTCCCACAGAGATCGGCGGGTGAAAGTGCCGCAAAGCAGCCGTTTGTCCGAAAGCCGTGAGAACGCCATGCATAGCATATTATATCACATTACAAACGGTTTGTAAAGGGGTTATGCGCAAAAAATCTTATCGGTTTTGAAAAAATCTCACCTATTATTATGAGAGTCCTTGTGAAAAACGCCAAAGGTCGCACGACTTGTGTCGCGTTTTGTCAGCGTCAGCAAGCCTGCCGTGATCAAAAAAGCCCCGAAAAGCTTGCGCAAAAGTGCCGCGGGCAGCAGGGAAGCGAGCGAAGCACCGATCAAAGCTCCGGGCAGCCCCGAGGCGATCAGCAAAATGCACAAGGGGGCGATCAGCTTGCGGCGCGAGAGATGCGCGAGCATGGAAGCTCCTGCGGAAAACAGAAAAAAGACCAGATTGATGCCTTGCGCGCGCAGCTGCGGCACGCCCGCATACAGCGTCAGATAAATGACCAGAAGTCCGCCGCTGCCGATGCCCAAGCCCGAGAGCACGGCAATCAGAAAGGATGTGATAATATCGAGTAGCATAGATACTCCTTCGGAGAGTGAAATATTTCGCCCGGGGCGAAATGTGAAATGCTTGCTTTGCAAGCGTGAAATTCGCGCTTTGCGCGAGTGAAACATTTCGCCCGAGGCGAAATGTTGCGGTAGAAATTTGCCTTGGGCAAATTTCCGAATTGGCATTGTATTTTATCGAAATAACATAAAGATCCCCGAAACGACAAGCAGCACCGCAAACAGCTTGCCAAGGGCGGTGGGGGTGATCTTTCCAAGCAAAATGCCGCCGACAAGACCGCCCGCCGCTCCGGGCAGCACAAAGCGCGAAAGATCGGCAGGCGGGGCGTTGCCGCTCTTGATATACAGCGTGGTGGAGAGCAGCGTCAGCGCGAGCGTGACCACAAGCGCGTTGGCGCAAACGTCGCGTCGGTCGGGCAGCGTACTGCGGCACAATCGGGAAAGACCCAGCACCAGAATGATACCGCCTCCCGTACCCAAAAGACCGTTGATCAATCCTGCGGCAAGACCGCAGGCAAGCAACGCACCCAAGTGCGTGTGGCGACGCACGATGTCCATAAAACTTCTCCTTTTTCTTTGATAAATCCGCGTGCGGTACTTGCAATTTCGGATAAATAATGTTATAATATCTATAACTGTATATTTATCACGGCAAACGCATCGATAATGCCAGTGTGGCGCGTTTGCTTCGCAGCATACCAGGCAAATTTTGAGAAAGACGAGGGTATATACATATGGCGACTAAAAAACCTGCCGCACAGGGCACCAACACCGCTGCCAAGGCCGCTCCGAAAAAGAAGAAAAAGAGCGTGTCCAAAAAGAGCGCAAAGGGCGGTACTGCCGTCAGCGCAGAGCAAAGAAAAAAGAACTTGGAGCGCGTAGCAAAGCAGAGCAAGCGCAAGAATAAATTTTCGCAATTCGTGCCCTTTATTCTGTTCGCTTTTGCCTTGATCCTGCTGGTGTTGCTGGTGCTGAATCTGATCAGCCAATTCAACGGTGCGCAGCTTGAGGGCGTGGTGGGTGAATTTATCTGCCGCTATTTGCTGTTTGGCTTGTTTGGCCACGCGGCATATCTGTTCCCGATATTGCTGGTCATCTTCGGTGTATTCTGGTTCAAGACAGAGGACGGTATCACGCGTGCCATCAAAGCGGTACTGTCGGTGATGATCATCGCATCCTTTGCCGCCATGATACATATTTTCATGTCCGGCATGAATATTGAAAATATGGACACAAGCATAGGCAAGCTCTTTACCGACAGCGCCAATCTTGAAGCGGGCGGTCTGCTCGGCGGTTATCTCGGTTGGGCATTCTGCTGGGCGTTCCGTTGGGCGTCCCCCTTCGTGCTTTTGTTCGTTTTGATCATTCTGTTCTTCGTGCTGTTGGAGATCACCCCTCACCAGATCTGGCTCAGGATCAAAGCGGCAAACGCCAAGCGCGCCGAGCGTGCCCGTCTCAACGCGGACGAGGACGACGAGGACGACTATGAGGAGGATGAGGACGATTACGAGGATGACGAGGAGCAGGAGATCGCAGCTCCCGTATCCCCCAAGAAGGGCAAAAAGGCTAAGAAGGACGCAGAGGTTGAGGACGACGGCTATCGCGTTGACCCCGAGACAGGCGAGCTGATCGAGCTTGCAAGCAAGCCTGCTAAGAAAGCAAAGAAGTCCAAGAAAGCGGCTGCCGAGGACGATGACGACATTGGATTTACGCCTTTGAAGCTGACCGACGACAGGGATGAGGACAAGGACGATCCGTACGCGCCTGCACTCCAAACCGAGCCCGAGCCCGAGCCCATTCCCGAGCCCGAGCCCGAGGAAGAGCCGATCGAGAAGGATGCTCCCATGGAGGAGATCGAGGTCGATCTGGAGGACGATTTCAGCGCACAGCCTGCGCCTCGCTCCCGCCGAAAGAAGGCAGAGCCCGAGCCTGAGTTCATCGCCCTTGAAGACGAGCCCGAGGAGGAAATGCCCGACGATCTGCTGTTTGAGGAAGAAACGTCCGAGGCAGCAGAGGAGACCGAAAACGAATACGTGTTCCCCACCACCGATATGCTGGCAGCAGGGAACGCAAGCTATCATACCAGCGACGAGGAGGTTGCAGCCAACACCGAGGCGCTGCGTCAGACCTTGGAGGACTTCCATATCAGAGTCAAGGAGGTCACCTGCTCCACAGGTCCTACTGTCACGCGTTACGAGATCAAGCCCGAGGCGGGTGTGCGTGTACGTGCTATTGCAAACCTTGTGGACGATATCGCGCTCGGACTTGCAAAGTCGGGCGTGCGTATCGAAGCGCCCATTCCCGGTAAGGCTGCCGTGGGCATCGAAGTGCCCAACGACAAGCCTGCGACCGTTTATTTGCGTAATCTTTTGGAAAGCCCCGATTTCGTCAATCACAAGAGTAAGGTTGCGGTCTGCCTTGGTGCAGACGTTTCGGGTAAGCCCGTTGTATTTGATATTGAAAAAATGCCTCACCTTCTGGTTGCGGGTGCAACCGGTATGGGTAAGTCGGTATGTATCAACTGCGTGGTCATGTCGCTCTTGTATAAGGCAAGACCCGACGAGGTCAAGCTGATCATGGTCGACCCCAAGAAGGTAGAGTTTACCATGTACCGCGATATCCCGCACCTGTACTGTCCCATCGTCAGCGACCCCAAGAAGGCTGCGGGTGCTCTTGCAAGTGCAGTTTCCGAAATGGAGCGCCGCTTCTCCTTGATCGAGGAGGTCGGTGTGCGTAACATTACCGGCTATAATGAAATTACCAAGGACGACCCCGAAAAGGAATATCTGCCCAGAATCGTCATTATCATCGACGAGCTTGCGGACTTGATGATGACCGCGCCCGACGACGTGGAGACCTGCATCTGCCGTCTTGCACAGAAGGCAAGAGCAGCGGGTATTCACATCATCATCGGTACGCAGCGTCCTTCCGTTGACGTCGTCACGGGCTTGATCAAGGCAAACATTCCTTCCCGTATCGCGTTTACCGTTTCCTCGCAGGTCGACTCCCGTACCATTATCGACGTAGCGGGTGCGGAAAAGCTGATCGGCCGCGGTGACATGCTGTATGCGCCCGTCGGTGCATCCAAGCCCTTGCGTGTGCAGGGCGCGTTCGTTGCGGACGGTGAGGTCGAGAGAGTCGTTACCTTTGTCAAGACGCAGAACGGATCTGCCAAGTATAACGACAGCTTTACCCGTCAGATCGAGGAAGAAGCAGGCAAGGTGGGTGCTGCCGGTAAGAAGGGTGCCGGCGGTGCTGACGGCGACATGGGAGGCGACTCGGATGACGATAAGCTGTGGGAAGCAGTTGAGGTCGTGGTCACCGAGGGCAAGGCGTCCACGTCTATGCTACAGCGTTACTTAAAGGTTGGCTACGGCAGAGCGGCGGGACTTCTCGACCGCATGGAAGAGCTCGGATTTATCTCGGCGCAGGACGGCAACAAGCCGCGCCGCGTGCTGGTCACCAAGGCAGATCTTGACGAGCTTCGCATGAACGGTAAGGCGGACTAACCCCCTATAAAGGAGCTTTTTATGTATCCCTATCTGATTATTGATTTGGGCAAAAATCTGCAGCTGGGGCTGTATGATATCTGCCTGATGGTCGCAATACTGACCTGCCTTGTGCTGTACCGCGTGTTTGCGGACAGACAGAAATTCAAGGCAAGGGTGCAGAATTTTGCACTTATCGTAGCATTATTTGCCATAGGCGGCGGCTATTATGCCGCTGCCCTGGTGCAGACCTTTTATAACTGGAACGCAGCCTTGGCGCAAAATCCCGAGGCAAATTTCCTGGATTTCTGGGGCACGGGTGCCACCTTTTACGGCGGACTTGTGGGCGGCGTGCTGATCTTCCTTGTGCTGTACTTCGGCATCGGTGCGCTGTTGTTCAAAGAAAAAGAGAACGTGCATCACTTTTTCCCCATCGCGCACATTGCGGGCGCGGTTATCCCGCTTGCGCACGGTATCGGCAGACTGGGTTGCTTCTTTGCGGGCTGCTGCCACGGTAAGGTGTGTGCCGCTCCGCAATGGTACACCGCAACCTTTTATACGCTGTACACAAACGGCACGGTCAAGGAGTTTTACGCCGTTCCCGTGCAGCTGATGGAGGCAACGTTCCTGTTTGCTCTGGCTGCCGTGCTGCTGTATCGCCTGATCAAGAACAAGCACTACAATCTGCCCATCTACGTGATCGCCTACGGTGTGTGGAGATTCGTTGCCGAATATCTGCGTGCCGATGCGCGCGGGCAGGGCATTATCCCGTTCCTTTCTCCCTCGCAGCAGACCGCGCTGCTTTTGATCGCGGTGGGCGTGGGTACCATCTTTATTGAAAAGCACGTAAGACGCTATACCGCGCGCGTCACGGCTGCGCAAGAGCCGCAGACTACGGAGGAGCAACATGAAGAAACCGCTGCTGACGCGTAAGGTCTGCCTGATCGTTCTTGTCGCCTGCGTTGCGCTGCTTGCCGCATTCCGCGTGTTTTTTGCGGATGCGCTGTCAGGGAGCGAGCTGATGCGCTCGCTGATCTCGGACGACGATTACAGACCCGCTATTCTCAATACGCTGGTCATGGATGCTTTGGGCAGCGTGGTGTTTGTTTGCATGACCGTCTATATGGGGTATCGCGTGTGGGGGATCAAAAAGCCGTGGTTCAAGTCGCTGTTGTTCGGACTTCCTGCGCTGGCGGTTGCCATCAATAACGCGCCCATCATCGGGCTTGCCACGGGCAACGCGTATATCACCGATCCCGTGGGCGGCGTGCTGATCATTTTGGCGTATTGCCTTGCCATCGGTACTTTTGAGGAATTTGCCTTCCGCGGATTGTTCTTTATGATGATTTTGGAGGGCAGGAAAAAGAGCACCAAGCAGATCTTTTGGACGACTGCCGTAAGCTCTGCCGTGTTTGGGCTTGTGCATTTGGTCAATATCGCGGTCGGGGCAAACCCCGGGGCGACGCTTTTGCAGGTGGGGTATTCCTTCCTGATCGGCGGCATGTGCGCCATCGTGCTGCTCAAGACCGGCAGCATCTGGTATTGCGTGCTGCTGCACACCGTGTACGACATCGGCGGTACGATCTTGTACGTGGGCGGCGGCGTGCGCTGGGATGCCGTGACCGTGACCGTGACCGCCGTGCTGGGCGTCGCGGTTGCCGTGTTTATGACGGTCGCGCTGCTGCGCATCAAGCCCGAGGACATCGCGTTTTTGTTCCCGGAGAAGCAACCGAGTGCCGTGAATGATGAAAATGAATAAAAACAAAAAAGGAATCGTATCAGTACGGTTCCTTTTGACGTTTATTTGGGCAAAGACGTTATGCGGGTACGCGCAAAAAGCCGTCCCCTACGGGGAAGGAGGGATCCTGCAAGCTTGCGCAGCGGGAGGAAGGGGAACGCGTATCAAAATTGGAATAGTGTTACCTTAGCGGTGTTTGCAAAATCAGAGTAGTTTCTTCCTAAGATTCCTTTCCCAACTTTCGCACGCGTTCCCCTTCCTCCCATAGCGGTACGCTATGGGAACCCCTTCCTCTTGCCCACTCGCGTCGCATACTCGTCGTGTGTCGCTCGATACCCTCGCTCCTGCTCCTCGTTGCTTTGGCTCCACCGTTCAGCACAAACGATACTCAATCGTTTGTGCCTCTCTAACCCCGGGGGGACGGCTTTTTTGCGCGCATCCTCCGCGGTTCATTGTCCGTTGTTCTGTTATGACCTCGGAGATAGAGGCTTATTGGATACTCCTTTCTTGCAAAAATTCTCATTTTCTGCTATAATAAAAACATGGAAACCTTTTACACACTTTCAAAAAAACGCGGTCTATATAAGTGAAGACCCCAAAAGGAGGTGTCACGATGAAAAAGAGCAAGCATGGCGGTGTGCTGAGCGACGAGCAGATCATTGATCTGTATTTCGCACGCGAGGAGCGCGCCATTGCCGAAACCGACAAGAAATACTGCGAGTATCTGCACACGGTGGCGTATAACATTCTTGCCAACGAGCAGGATGCGGAGGAATGCTTGCAGGATACGTATCTGCGCACGTGGGATGCCATTCCGCCCGAGAGACCGAGTATTTTTCACGCGTTTTTGGCGAAGATCACGCGCAATCTCTCGCTCAATCGGTATGATATGCGGCAACGAAAAGGGCGCGTGCCCGCCGAGGCGATCTGCCCCATGGATGAGGTGCAGGACTTTTTGCCCGACCCCGACGGTGCGGACGATGATGCGCTTTCGGACACAGTCAGACGCGTTGTAGGCTCGTACTTGGCGTGCACGACCAATCGCAGAATGTACATTTTTGTCTCCCGCTTTTTCTATTCGTTTACCATTGCGCAGATCGCGGCGCGTCTTGGCTGCAGCACGTCCACGGTGAACAAGGAGCTTGCCGAGATCAAACGCGAGTTGCGCGACCGCTTTGCAAAGGAGGGAATCGACGTATGAAAAAAGAGCGATTTTTCAGACTTTTAGGCGATCTTGACGATCTGATTCTGGATAGATACCGCCAAATGGACGTGCAGCTTTCTCGCAAGGCGCTGCGTAAAAAGCGTACCCTGCGCATCCTTGCCGTTGCAGCATGCCTTGCCTTGTTGATCGGCGCGTGCGTGCCGGTGGGGATGATGATTGCGCAGCTTGGAAAAGGCCCATCCGATCCGTTGCCCTCAATCACTTTGCAAAGCCTTGCGGAGTTGGACACTATGCGCGAAATGATAGAGTGCGAGGACGAACAGGTGCTCAATGATTACTTGCACAGCATCACGGGCGGTGGTGCGCAAGGCCGTCAGGATCTGATCGACTTTTTGGATTTGGTAGACAATACGCCGTATGCGCGGTTTATCGAGGGTGAGATTACAGGCTTGACCTATAATCAGACTGACGAGCGTTTTTCCGTCTCCGCAGAGGCTGAGAATGGGGAATCGATGTACGTCAGCTATGAGCTTGGCATGTCCGACGTGGAAAAGAATATGGAAAAGGCTGCCCGAAAGCTGGGCAGAAAAAATCTTTTGTCCGCGCCGCTTTGCACCGCGGACGGTCGCCTGACGCTGTATACCGAAACAAGGGAGCCGGGCTCAAACGGTGACGTGATCAGATGGCAGGGCATGCTTGACGGCATTGCGGTCTATATCGTGTATTGGGTTGCCGACGCGGATGCAGTCGACACCGCTGCGCTGCTGGACTCGCTGGAGATCGAGGATTCGAGTGTGCCTGTCGTACCTCGATATACTTGGTCCGGTGCCGTGTTTGGAGCATTTGTGCAAGATCCGAATTTTGTGAACTATCGTGTTCTGCAGGAATCCGGTGCGTACGGTTCGCAGTCTTGGGGGGATCCGCAGGATTATGAGGATTTCTCCGCTCCCGCTACCTTCGTAGCACCGTATCCGATATCGACCGAGATAGAAGCTCTGGATTATGCCGGCTCATGGACGCATTCGCTTGACATGCAGGCAGTACATGTGTACCGTGGAGAGACTTATACTGCTGAATACGTTGTCATAGTAGATGCAAAAACCAAAGAATGTATTGGCTGGGAGATTACGGGTCGGGCAATCGGCACGTCTGCTGTGAGTGAGGAAGAGAAGCTTGACCTTGCGTATGCTTATTTGGCGGAGCGCGTACGTGATCCCGAGGCATATACGCCAAGTATATACGAGCAGGAAGAATACGTCGTATGTAGGTATTCCAGACATATTGGCGACCTTGACAGTTGTGACGGTATTAGCGTATATTTTGACAGTGAAGGAAATGTGATATGCGTTTTGTCGGGCTTTTTGGGTGGTTTGCGAAAAATGGACGAGGTCCCGCAGGAGCTGATGGATGCAGTACAGAAAAAGTTGATCGAAATCAGGGACACGTATGCCGATGCATATGAAACGTCGATTGCAGTTTACAACCTGCATATTGCACCCGATGGGAGAATTGCTTTGGATTGCTCTGTCACGGTTCGCGAGCAGCCAAATGAACAGAGTCTGGAATATAAATATTATGCATATCTGACCGAGTATGTTCCGCCATCCAAAAAGTGAGGCGCCATACCATGAAACAGACGGGGGGGAAGACGCGGGCGGTTTGTTAGTTTGGGCAGGAGGCGGGCGATCGCTGATCGCCCCTACGACTGTGTGCGCTGCGGTTTCGCATAACCAGAACCATATTGGTTTTGCTGTAGGGGCGATCATTGATCGCCCGCCCGGGCGCAAAGAACTTTTTTCGTGTCGTTACCGCGCTTTCACGCGCATCTGTTGCGCCAAAAACGGAAAAACGCGAATGGTTTATGATGTGGTAATAAAAATTAAATTCCGATTTCGGAACAAAACATTTGCAAAACCTATTGACAAACACGCATGGTGGGTGTATAATGTTACCATAAAAGAATGAGGGCTTGCGCATTCGCAGGCGGAAGGGAAGGAATATTATTATGGCAAAGAAAGCAGTTACACCCGAGGTTGTTGTAGATAAGAAGGCTGAAAAGCAAAGAGCGCTCAATACCGCCATGGCGCAGATCGAGCGTGAGTTTGGCGCGGGCGCGGTCATGCGTCTGGGCGAGAACGCGCACATGGAGGTGCAGGCGGTTTCCACGGGCTCTATCTCGCTGGATATGGCGCTGGGCATCGGCGGCGTGCCCAAGGGCAGAATTATTGAGATCTTTGGGCCCGAGTCCTCGGGTAAGACCACGGTTGCGTTGCACATCGTAGCAGAGGTGCAAAAGGCGGGCGGCGAGGCTGCGTTTATTGACGCGGAGCACGCGCTTGACCCCGTGTATGCAAAGGCTCTGGGCGTGGATATCAACAATCTGCTGGTTTCCCAGCCCGATTGCGGTGAGGACGCGTTGGAGATCACCGAGGCGCTGGTGCGCTCGGGCGCGATCGATTGCGTGGTCATTGACTCGGTAGCCGCGCTGGTTCCCAAGCAGGAGCTGGAGGGCGATATGGGTCAGGCGCAGATGGGCATGCAGGCGAGATTGATGTCGCAGGCAATGCGCAAGCTGTCGGCTGTCATCAACAAGTCCAACTGCGTGGTCATTTTCATCAACCAGCTGCGTGAAAAGGTGGGCGTTATGTACGGCAATCCCGAGACCACCACGCGCGGCCGCGCGCTCAAGTTCTACGCGTCGGTGCGTATTGATATCAGAAAGACCGATCAGCTCAAGAACGGCGGCGAGATCTACGGTAACCGCGTCAAGTGCAAGATCGTCAAGAATAAGGTCGCGCCCCCCTTCCGTGTGGCGGAGTTTGATATTCTGTACGGCAAGGGCATCTGCCGTTCCGGTGAGGTGCTGGATTTTGCCATCAATTCGGATATCATCAAAAAGAGCGGCTCTTGGTTCTCGTATAACGGCGAGAGGATCGGGCAGGGCAAGGACAACGTGCGCAAGCTCATCGAGGGCAATCCCGAGCTCATGGCGGAGATCGAGGAAAAGGTGCGCGTGCTGCTGGCTGAGGGCGACATGATCGTGGAAGAGGAATTCGATCTGGACGAGGACGAGGATGACGCATTTGACATCCGCGTGCTCAAGGATGAAGACTAAACTATGAAAATGATGATCAAGCGCATCACCCCCGTGCCCGACAAGGGGATTGTGTGGGTGACGCTGCTCTTGCGCGGAGAGAGCTCTGAGCAGGTGCAAAAGGAGAAATATCCGCTGCTGCTCTCGCAGCTCTCGGAGCTTTCGTTGCAGGTAGGCGAGATCGACGAGGTAACTGCCGATAAGATCGTGTATGCCTCGCAGGTGTGCCGCGCCTATATCAAGGGCTTGACCTCGCTTTCCTACGGAGATCAATCCGCGAGGGGGCTGACCTATAAGCTCGTGCAAAAGGGGAGTGCCCGTGAGCATGCCGAGATTGCCGTGCAAATGCTCGCACAGGCTGGATATTTACGCGAGGAGAGTGCGGCTTTGCGCGAAGCGGAGCGCAGCGTGGCAAAGCACCGCAGCCGCAGGAGAGTGGAATACGACCTGCAGGCAAAAGGATATGACGCGCGCGACGCACAGGTGCAATGCTATCTTGACGAGGTGGATTTTGACGAGATCTGTCTGATCGCCCTGCGGCAGCAATGCCGTCACGGCATGCCCGAGGGTGAGGCGCGCAAAAAGCTGTATCAAAAAATGCTTGCGCAGGGCTTTACCTCGGCGCAGGTCAAAGAGGCGTTTGAGGCTTTAGACGAGCAATACATGTAAATTTTTTAGCACAGTGTATATAGGCTCTTGAAAAACGGCTGAAATTACGCTATAATATAGGCGGAGAGGAGACTCTCCGCCTATTCGATTTAAGGAGAACGTTTATGAAATATACAAAATTTTTATTGGCGGCTCTCTGTCTGCTGCTTGCGTGCAGTATTTGCGCGTGCACGGGTGAGGTGCTGGGGCAGGGCACGCAGCAAGGCTCTGGGCAGCTTGGCACCCTTGCGCCCGAAAGCACAACGAACAGTCATGGCGGCTCGTTGTCGGGAGATGATGTGTTTGCCAATGCCGAGCATTTGCTGACCGTACGCGTGCTCAAGACGGGCAAATCCGACTGCATGCTGATCAAGCTTGACAACACCGTCATTCTGATGGACACCGCAGATGCGGACGACTATGCCGAGATTGCTGACGAGCTGCAATCGCTTGGCATTTCCCGTATTGATTATCTGATCCTGACCCACTTTGATAACGACCATATCGGTACGGCGGCAAAGATCATTGAGGATTTCGAGGTTGCCGAGGTGTATATGCCCAATTACGTGCGCGACTCGGGGCTGTACCGCTCGCTGATCGAATCGCTTGAGGAAAAGGCTGATGTCACGACCGTGACCAAGCTCAACGACGATACCGAGATTGCGTTGCCCATCGGCAAGCTGTGGATCAACGTTTCTCGCGTATATCCCGAGCTGTCGCATGAGCAGCCCATTCCCGAGGACAGTATGGACAACGACCTGTCGCTGATCTGCGGGCTGACGCTTGGCGATTTCTCCGCGCTCTTTATGGGAGATGCCGAAAAGGGCCGTTGTGAAGATTTTCTTGCGCAAACGCAGTACGCAGGGCAGTATGATTTTGTCAAAATGCCGCACCACGGCAATTACAATAAGGCACTCACGGACATTTTGGAAAACAGCGGCGTCAAGTATGCCGCCATCTGCTCGGATGCATTTTCCAATATTGATACCAAGACGGTCATGCTTTTGCGCGACCTTGGTGTGCTGACCTACTATTCCTATAACGGTACGTTCGTACTGCGTACCGATGGCGCGACCGTGGATTGCAGGCAGTGAGGTAAGATAAGATATGAAAAAAATTCTGATCGTTTATGCAACCAAAACGGGCAGTACTGCCACGGCAGCGCAGCTGCTTTGCGACCGCCTTACGGGCAGGGAAGTGACGCTGTGCACCACAGATGCGCCCGAGGCTGACCCCACCGCGTACGATATCGTGGTGATCGGCGGCTGCATCCGCTACGGCAAGCTGTATCGTCCCGTAAGGGAGTATTTGCAAAAGTGGGATGCGGTGCTGGCAGAAAAACAGACGGGCTATTTCCTACTTTGCGGCTATCCCGACAGCGTGGAGGAATATTACGATAAAGTGCTGACCAAGGGGCAGGCGGAGAGAGCCTTTTCGCTTGCTTGCTTTGGCGGTGAAATGGTGCCCGCGCACGCTACCAACCTGTGGGATAAGCTGGTGCTCAAGATCGAGCGCGACAACATTTTGGGCGGCGGACATAACGGCGACCAGCGCGAGGATATGGTGCTTCCCACCATTTCCGAGGAGAATATCGCGCAGTTTGCAAATCAACTTAAGGTGCTTTCTCTTTGACGCAACAAATTTGTTGCAAAATTCCGCAAAAAACTGTTGACAAAACCGCAATTGTGTGATAATATATTACGGTACGAAAAAAGTACCGTAATATTTGACCCATTAGCTCAGATGGCAGAGCACATGACTTTTAATCATGGTGTCCGGAGTTCGACTCTCCGATGGGTCACCAAAAAGGAACAGGGGCAACGCAGTTGCCCCTGTTCCTTTTTGCTGTCCCATCAACCGAGTCGAACTCTTCGAGCTGCGCGAAAACTTAACCCATTTTTATGCCTAAACTCGCAGCTCGACCTCTCGGGGCGTAGCACCGAGAGACTTCGACATCTCCGATGGGTCAAGAGCCAAACTCTTCGAGCTGCGCTGAAACTTAACCCATATTAATACCCAAACTCGCAGCTCGACCTCTCGGGGCGCAGCACCGAGAGACTTCGACATCTCCGATGGGTCAAGAGCAGAACTCTTCGCGCTGTGCCGGAACTTGCCCCATTCCAAAATTCAACCCGCGTATCTATTTACACATTCCTGAAATTGTGATATAATTACGGTAGCGGATTCGATTTGCGATGAAAAACATATGATGCAGATCACTTGAAATATTGAACGAAAGGAGATAGGATGATGTTTGAAATCGTAGGAAAATATAATAGAGCCCAAATTTACGCCACCTCTGTGGACAGCGATTCCTATGCGCAGGTTCTCAGAATGTGTAACATGGAGCAATTGAAGGACGGCAAAATTGCCATGATGCCCGATATGCATGCAGCAGAGGGGTGTACCGTAGGAACCTCAATGACGATTGGTGCATTCGTCAACCCCGCATTTGTGGGCGGTGATATCGGTTGCGGTATGCAGGTATTCAGACTTGCCGAGCAATCTGTTGATTTTGCATTGTTGGATGCGTACATCCGCGAAAAGATTCCGTCCGGCGCAAGCATTCATGATCACAGTATCCCCGCTGTAGCGGATGTTGCCCTTGAAAGTCTTTATTGCTACGGGGATATCCGACACGACACGGTGCTCCGATCCTTCGGAACTCTGGGCGGCGGCAATCATTTTATTGAAGTCGGGCGCGGTATGAACGATGCGCTATATCTGATTATACACTCCGGGAGCAGGCGGTTAGGGCGAGACGTGGCAAAGTATCATCAAGAGCAGGCATTTTTCGAGCAAAACGGTATTGATGGCGAACAAGCCAGAAAGAAAAAGATACGTCCTGCTGATATTCAATCCAAATTCCGTCCGGACGATTGCTTTTTGTCGGGTGAAAACCTGAAAAGATATTTGCACGATATGAATATTGCGGTAGATTACGCTGCCAAAAGCCGTATTGCGATGGGAGAGACGATCCTTACCGCGCTGGGTTTGACCGCTTTGGAACAGTTTGCCACCATTCATAACTATATCGACACCGCTTGCGGTGTTCTTCGCAAGGGGGCAGTTTCCGCTCAAAAGGGGGAACAGCTTTTGATTCCGATCAATATGAAGGATGGTAGTTTGCTTTGTGTTGGAAAGGGGAATAGCGAATGGAACTGTACCGCTCCGCACGGCTCCGGCAGAGTCATGAAGCGTTCCGAAGCAAAGGAAAGCTTTTCTTTAGAGGAATACCGCAAGGAAATGGAGGGTATCTTCACAACGTCGGTGAGCGAATCCACGTTGGACGAATCGCCCATGGCATATAGGCGCATCGATGAGATATTGGATGCGATTGAGCCTACGGCAGAGGTGGTCGATATTCTTACGCCGGTATATAATTTCAAGGCAAGCAAAGGCCCGATTGACCAGGATGTCATGGACGGAGAAGATTGACCTGCCGAGGCGAGCTGTTTAACTATCCGCTTGCGCGTTTGAGCAAAATTCAATTTCAAGTTGACATCCCACATGGTCTATGCTATAATCATCTTAACCACCGTTTAAGGAGATCAAATCTATGAATAAGAACAAGAAGAAGCTGTTGATCAGTGCGATTGTCGTGCCGTCGGCATTGCTGATCGTTGCGCTGCTTTTGACGTTTGTCGGCCCTTACGTTGTGCTTGCCATGGCGCGACAGGAGGCGGTTGCGCCCGAATACGCGTACAGCGAGAGCTTTTATACAAGCTATGACGAGATCCGCGTTCACCTTGCCGAGCGCGTTGCATCGCTTCGCGCAGCAGGAATTGCGGTTGAAACCTCAGAGCACGCCATCGATGCAGAGGACAGGCTGTATATTGACAACATCTATCTGCCCGCGACCGAGACAAACACCAATCTGATCGTGCTGACTACGGGCGTGCACGGTATGGAGGGGTATATCGGCTCGGTTATGCTGGACGTGTTCTTTGAAGAGATTTATCCCACGCTGGATACTGCCGACACGGGCATCCTGATCGTAGCGAATGTCAATCCCTACGGCATGAAATATCTGCGCAGATACAATGAGAACAACGTGGACCTCAACCGCAATTTCATCGAGGATTGGGAGAATTTTGATCTGTCCTCCAATAAGGAATACCCCAAGGTGGATCATTTCCTGCAGCCCGAGGGCGAGATCAAAAATGCGTTCTGGCATGAGGTTGGATTCTATCTCAAGCTTGCCAAGGAAGCCATCTTTACGGGTGCTGACACCATTTCGGATGCGCTGCTGACAGGGCAGTACGAGTATGCCGAGGGCGTATATTACGGCGGCACGGGCGACGAGGCGTCCACCACCTACCTCAAGGGCGTGTTTGCGGATTGCCTTGACGGCGCGTACGAGAACATCGTGCACGTGGATATCCATTCGGGCTACGGTCCTCGCTATAACATGGTCATTTTCAATTCCGTGCAAGACCCCACCACAGAGGCAGATGCCAAGGCTGAGCTGGGTTACGATTATATCATCGCAACCGATTCCGAGGAGTTTTACGCCACCTTTGGCGATACGACCGACTATTTCTATCGCCTTGCCAAGAGCAAGAATACCGATAAATCGCTGTATTCCACCTGCTTTGAGTTTGGTACCATCGGTGACGGATTCTTGGATTCCATCCTCTCGCTCAAATATACGGTGGATGAGAACCGCCTGCACCGCTTTGGTGCATCCAATGACGTTGCAAAACAGATGGTGATGGAGAATTACAAGGAGCTGTTCTATCCCACCGAAAAGGAGTGGAGAGAAAAGACGGTTGCCGATTTTAAGGACGCCATGCTCGGCGTGCTGAATGCGAAGTTGAAATAATAAGATAAGCAAGGGGCTGAGTCAACTCAGCCCCTTGCAATTTTTAATAGCCGTACAGCCAGCTTGACGGCACTAAGAACGTGTAGGGTGCGGTCACGACCGTGTAGATCAGCGACAGCTTTATCCTTGTAGCTCTGTCAATTTTTCTGAATGTGATGAAATAATTGAACACGAAAATCATGCCTGTGGAAATAAACAGCGCGGGAACGGTCAAATACCACTCATCTCCCATACTGCCTACCTCGAATACCACCATAAGGAACAGCATAAATGCTGCACCGATGATATCCGCCAGCATACCAAAACAAAAAATTTTGAAGATGTGTTTCTTGTACCATTGCTTTTTGTCGGGGATTTTTAATAGTAGCAGGCTGATGATCAAAACAAGGCTGTCAATGATGAAATTTCCCGGCAAAACGATCGCCCAGGTTATCGGAAACATGAGCAGCATCCAGAAAGGGAATAGTACGTTGTATAATTTCACGTCACGGTGTGGGTGTTCCATAGTTGCCTCCTTTTGTAGAGTGGGTAGACGGTTTGAATGGTTTGGATCAATCCGCGCTGTAAACCACCTTGCCGTCCACTACCGTGACGAAAGCACCGGTGCCGATGACCTTCAAGGGGTCGTCCTGCCAGATGACCACGTCGCCGTCCTTGCCGACCTCCAGGCTGCCCACGCGGTCGCCGATGCCTGTGCTGATTGCGGGATTGATGGTGATGGCTTTCCAAGCCGACTCATAGTCCATGCCCGCGCTGACGGCAAAGCCTGCGCACATGGGCAGGTGCTCCAGCGGAATGACGGGTGCGTCGGTAATGATGCTGACGCTCACGCCTGCCTGATCCAGCACGCCGGGGGTGGTAAAGCTCTTGTTTGCAAGCTCGATCTTGGTCTTACCGCCAAAGGAAGGTCCGATGAAAGCGGGGTAACCCTCGCCTGCAAGCTGGTCTGCGATCAGCTCACCGTCGGTGCAATGATCCAGCGTCAGATCCAGATCAAATTCCTTGGCAATGCGAATGGCGGTGAAGATATCGTCCGCGCGGTGCGCGTGTGCCTTGAGCGGGATCTCCTTTTTGATCACGGGGATCATGGCTTCCAGCTTCATATCGAAGTTGGGCTCTTTGCCGTCCTCCTTGGCTTTGACGTAGTTACGCGCCTTGAAGAGCAGCTCGCGCAAGAGTGCTGCCGTTGCCATACGGGTGATGGGGGATTTGCCGCCGCGCTGACCGTAACAGCCCTTGGGGTTTTCACCGAACGCGATCTTCATGGCAAGCGGATTTTTGACGATCATATCGTCCACGCGATTGCCTGCCAGTTTGATAGCCGCAAACGTACCGCCCACCACGTTGGCACTGCCGGGGCCTGTGCAAGCCGTGGTTACGCCGCAAGTAAGGGCGAGAGGGAAGGTCTCATCGATGGGGTTGATGCCGTCAATGGCGCGCATATGGGGTGTGACGGGGTCGGACATTTCGTTGTAGTCCATGCCCTCCCAGCGCATCTTGGAGTTATCCACGCCGATGTGGCAGTGCGCCTCCACGCATCCGGGGGTGACCAGTCTGCCGCCTGCGTCAATGACCTCTGCGCCGTCCGCGCAGATATCGGTGCCGACAGCCGCGATCTTGCCGTCGTCGCCGATCAGCACGCAGCCGTTTTGGTATTCTTCGCCTGTCATAGTCTTTACAAGTCCGTTTTTGATCAGTAACATAAAATACCTCCTGGGGGTTTCTTTGAAGGTATTATAGCATATTTTCATGGGAATGTCAATTGGTTTGCGCGAAGCGCAAATGACGTTGCCTTCGGCAAACGATGTTGCGGCAAGCCGCAAATGAAGTGGCGGCAAAACCGCCAATGATGTTGCCCTACGGGCAAATGAGGTTCGCCTACGGCGAAACGGAGCTTAATCAAAGCAAAATAAAGGACGGGAAAGTTTCCCATCCCCTATGGTTTTATTCCGTTTGCGCGTAGCGCAACATCATTTGCCGAAGGCAACATCGTTCATTTGTGTCCTGCGGACACAAATGAAAAACCCGATGCGAAAGCATCGGTTTTTTTTGGGGTGAGTAGTGGGGCTTGAACCCATGACCTCCAGGGCCACAACCTGGCGCTCTAGCCAACTGAGCTATACCCACCATATTAAAATATGGCGTGCCTTGAGGGATTCGAACCCCCGACCTACTGCTTAGAAGGCAGTTGCTCTATCCGACTGAGCTAAAGGCACATATTCCGGATTTCCGGAAAATGGAGCGAGTGATGGGAATCGAACCCACGCGGCCAGCTTGGAAGGCTGGAATTCTACCATTGAACTACACTCGCATACGTACGTTTCTCAAAACCGCTCTAATATAATACCATGCAACGCCACGTTTGTCAATACCTTTTTCAAAAAAAATTGCAAAAAAATCAAAAAAAGCAAAACGCAAAAAAAGAGTGCGAAAAACGCTCCCGAATTTGTGAAAACTCTTGCTATTGACCGAAAAAAATGCTATAATTAACGTAAGAATTCTTGTTCGGAGGGAAACTATGGGATATCTGACACCGGATCGGCTGCTTGCAAGCTATTGCGATCTGTCACCCGCCTACTTAAAGGAGCGCGGCATCGACGTGCTGATCATGGATATAGATAATACGTTAGCGCCTTACGAGCAAGCCGAACCCGACGAGCGCATCAAGGCATGGATCGGTGAAATGCAGGCGGCGGGAATCGGGCTGGCGTTCGTTTCCAATAACAATTGGGAACGCGTTGAGCTGTTCAACCGAGAGATCGGCATTCCCGCGTTTGCCAAGAGCGGCAAGCCGTTTGGCAAGACCTTGCGGCGCGTCATGACCCTGTACGGCACGGACGCAGATCACACGGCAATGCTGGGAGATCAGCTGCTGACCGACGTGTTTGCGGGCAAGCATATCGGTGCGACCGCGCTGCTCGTGCCGCCTATCAAGGACAAAACGACTGCCTTTTGGCGCATCAAGCGCGCGCTGGAGACACCGATCATCAAAAAATACGCAAAAAAGCACCCCGAGCAGGCTGCGTATGCAGCTTTTTGGCTCAGAAAGGAACGTACATGAGTTTTGCAACCTTTGGCCCCGGTGGCAACTGCGAATGGTTCTATGCCGAGGGCAATAAAGCAACCGTGCAAGCCCCCGGTTGGCTGAAATCCAAGGGACTCGATTCCTACGAATACGAGGCGGGCAGGGGCGTTAATGCCGGCGAGGGCGCGCTTCGCTCGATTGGCGAGAAGGCAAAACAGCACGGCATCAAAATGTCGCTGCACGCGCCGTATTTTATCTCGCTTTCGGGCACGGAAGAGGACAAGAGACTTAAGAGCATCGATTATATCACCAAGTCGCTCTGGGCAGCCGAGCTGCTGGGGGCGGAAACCATCGTCATTCACAGCGGCAGCGCGGGCAAGATCAGCCGCGAGCACGCTATGGCGCTTTCCAAGGACACCTTGGCAAGAGTTGCCGAGGCGGTGGGAGATACCAAGATCAAGCTGGGCATTGAGACCATGGGCAAGGTCAATCAGCTGGGCACCTTGGAGGAGGTCATCGAGCAATGCAAGGTAGACCCCAAATTTGTGCCCGTGGTGGATTTCGGACACCTCAACGCACGCGTGTGCGGTAACGCATTTCCCGACGTGGACGCATACCGCTACGTGTTTGACCGTGTGGCGACCGAGCTTGGCGACGACGTGGCGAAGTACATGCACTGCCATTTTTCCAAGATCGAGTTTACGGGCGCGGGCGAGAAAAAGCACGTGACCTTTGCGGACACGGTGTACGGACCGCGCTTTGAGATGCTGATCGAGGCGATCGTGCGTGAAGGGTTGTGCCCCAACATCATTTGCGAGTCGGACGGCACCATGACCGCCGATGCGCTTGCCATGAAAAATTATTACAATGAATTGCGAGGATAAAAACATGAGAGCAAAAAGAATTCAAAAGCTGCAAGCCGAGATGGCGAAAAAAGGATATGACGCGCTGATCGTGACCAGCGAGATCAATCAGAGATATCTGACGGGCTTTGCCTATACCGACGGTTACGTGCTGGTGACCACGGGCAAGTGCTATCTGTTGACCGACTTCCGCTATATCGAGGCGGCAAAGGCAACCGTGGATGCAAATTTGTTTGACATTCTGATGCCCAAGGGCGGCATGCTTGACGAAATGGCTGCTAAAATGGCAGAGAACGGCGTCAAGATCGCGGCTGTTGAGGAAGCAACGCTTGCGCTGTCCGCTTACGAGCGTTTCAAGGTCAAGTTTACGGGTGTGGATATCGTACCCGGTGCTTCTGCGCTGATCGATACGCTGCGTCTTTACAAGGACGAAGAGGAATTTGCCAGCATGGCGCGCGCACAGGCGATCACCGATGCGGCGTTTGAGCACATTCTGACCGTATTGCATCCCGATATGACCGAAATTGAGGTCGCGCTGGAGCTGGAATTCTTTATGCGCAAGATGGGCTCGGAGGGCATTGCGTTTGATACCATTGCGGTATCGGGCACCATGTCGGCACGTCCGCACGGTGAGCCCCGTCCCGTTAAGCTGGAAAAGGGCTTTTTGACCATGGACTACGGCGCACGCGTGGACGGCTACTGCTCGGACATGACCAGAACCGTGGTGCTTGGCAAGGCTGATGCCGAGATCAAGAAGGTATATTACACGGTTTTGGAGGCGCAGACTACCGCGATCGACGCGCTGCAGGCAGGACTTGGTTGCAGACAGGCAGACAAGATCGCGCGCGATATCATCAACGCTGCGGGCTATGAGGGCTGCTTTGGCCATAGCCTTGGTCACGGCGTGGGTCTGTATATTCACGAAAATCCCAGACTTTCTTTCGGTGCAGGTGAGAATGACGTGCTTTGCCCCGGTCACGTGGTGACCGCAGAGCCCGGTATTTATATTGAGGGCAAGTACGGCTGCCGCATTGAGGACATGATCGGCATCAAGGCAGACGGCACGGCACACGATTTTACCAAGAGCCGTAAGGATCTGATCGAGCTGTTCTAAGAATATATACTTGCGCTTTAAGCCCCACCCAGATCCTTCGCGGCGCATTTTTCTGCTGTCATTCTCGAGCGAAGCGAAGAATCTTGCAGAAAAATGCTTGCTCGAGGATGACAGGTGGGGCTTAGAATCACAGAAAGGATATCATTATGAAAAAGATCAAGGTTGGTATTGCGGGCTCGAGAGGACTTTCTACCGTGATGGGCTTGCGCGCGCTGCCCGACGTGGAGATCACCGCGCTTTGCAATCTCGATGAAGCAACGCTGGACGCACAGGCAAAGGAGCTTGGCGTGGAGCATAAGTACCGCGTGTTTGAGGATATGCTGGCGTCGGATATCGATGCCGTCATCATTGCCACGCCCATGCAATGCCACGTGCCGCAGGCGATTGCCGCGCTGGAGGCAGGCAAGCACGTCATGAGTGAGGTTACGGCAGGCGTGACGATGGATGAGCTGTGGTGGCTGATCGAAGCCGTGGAAAAGAGCGGCAAGATCTACATGATGGCAGAGAATTATATCTACACGCCGCAGGTGCAAATGGTCAAGGAAATGGTCAAAGCGGGCTTGTTTGGTGAGACGTATTATGCCGAGGGCATGTACCTGCATAATATCGACGGGCTTTTCAAGTACCCCGATGGCAAAAGCACGTGGCGTTCCTTCTGGCAATGCGGCAAGAGGGGTAATTTCTATCCCACGCACAGCGTAGGTCCTGTGATGAACTGGTTCCCGGGCGATCGCATTACCGAGATCACGACCTATTCGCCCGGTGTGTATAACGAGCTGGGACTGCGCCAGGACAGCGGCACGACAACCATGTGTCGTACCGCGAACGGAAAGCTGCTCAACATCCGCGTGGATTGCACCTCGCCGCGTCCGCATAACATGACCTATTATCAGCTGCAGGGCACAAAGGGCATTTTCCAGGCGGCGAGCATGGGCTTTGGCGATCAGGATAAGGTCTCCTTCCTTGGCGAGAACAATCCGCTGGGCAACATGCATTGGGAGGCGCTGAATAATTATCGCGACTATTTGCCCGAGAGATACAAGGTGGCAACCGCAGAGCAGAACGCGGCAGGCCACGGCGGCGGTGATTTCTTTATTGTAGAGGATTTCATCAATGCGATCAGAACGAATACGCAGCCCGAGATCGACGTATACAAGGCATGCGAATGGACGGCAGTGGGACTGCTTTCCGAGCTTTCGGTGACCAACGGCAGCCGCACCATGCAAATGCCGCATTTCCGCAAGAATATGCCTCCGGAAGAGAAGAAGATTACACTCTAATAGCAAAGAAAGCCCTGCGCGGGAACGCGCAGGGCTTTTTGGTTGCCGCTACCACACAAATAACCTCTCTTGAAAAGTTTTTGCGTCGCTTTTTTCAAAAGGCGACCGGGGTCTTGGGGCAGAGCCCCGAGTCGCGCCCGCAGGCGCGAAATATTCTCGGCGTTTTTGGTTCTTTTTGCGCCCGCGGTGCCAAAAAGAACGGAGAGAGCTTTCTCAATGTCAGCCGTCCTAATTCATTCCGCTCTTTTTTTTGAGCAAGTAGCCGCAAAAAAAGAACCAAAAAAACCGCGTTTGGGGTGTTTCGCCCGTTGCGACGGGCGACTTGG
>JAZOVZ010000019.1:0-27310 GCA_045658965.1 Eubacteriales bacterium | reverse complement strand
CCCCCCCATCCTCACGACGCGCCGGGTCCCCGGGCCCCCCCCCTTGCTCGCCTCCGCAGAGGCGAAACGATCTCGGCGTTTCTTTTTTGAGAAGCAACTTCGCGCAGCGAAGTAATTTCTTCTGCGCCTGAGGTGTCAAAGAAAAAAGTGGGTAATGGGTTTAAGATGCGTCACATTGAGAAAATTCTCTCCGTTCTTTTTTGAGCAAGTAGCCGCAAAAAAGAACCAAAAAACGGCGAATAAGAGTTTCGCTCGTTGCGACGAGCGACTCGGGGCTCTGCCCCAAGCCCCCGCCGCCTTTTGAAAAAGGCGGGCGAAAACTTTCATTAGTGGCAACCGTTTGGTGACGGTTATTTGTTCGGGGCTGACGCGTCTGCGGCAGCCCCGTAATGTTTTTGTTTTTTATCTGATGCGTTCGCCAAGGGGCGTATCTTCCGCAAGGAATACCACTCTGACAGTCTCCTCGCCGCTTGCAAGGATCATGCCGTTGGACTCAATGCCGCACAGCGTTGCGGGCTTGAGGTTTGCTACCAGAATGATCTTCTTGCCGATCAGCGCATCGGGCTCATACCACTTAGCAATGCCCGAAACGCCCTGTCTCTGCTCATAGCCGAGATCCACGGTCAGCTTGAGAAGCTTCTTTGCCTTGGGTACTCTCTCGCAAGTCAGAATCTGTGCCGAGCGCAGCTCTACGTTCATAAACGCGTCAATGCCGATCAGCGCACAGCCCTCGGGCTTTTCAATCGCAGGTGCGGGCGCGTTCTTGGCAGCCTCTGCCTCCTGCTCCTTTGCGATCTCCTCAAGCTTCTTTGCCTCGTCCACTCTTGCAAACAGCACCTTGGAGTCGGCAACCTCACCGCCTGCGACGATGCCGCAGAACTTGTCTGCCGTGCCAACGGTATCAAATCCGCGTGCCTGCGCATTCAGCATGCCGAGCACCTCCTCTGCCGTTGCGGGCAGCAGGGGCAGCAGCATGACGGCACCCCAACGGATCGCCTCCAGCAGGTTGTACATAACCGTGCCAAGTCTTTCCTTGTTTGCCTCGTCCTTTGCCAGCGTCCAGGGAGTTGTTTCATCAATATACTTATTTGCTCTGCCGAACAGATCAAATACAGCGGTCACAGCATCTGCAATGTGGTAGCTGTCCATGCAGGAGATATACTTGTCATAGCACTCCACGCAGGTGTCGATCAGATCCTTGTCGGTATCGTTATACTCTGCAGGAGCGATTACCTGCTTTGCAAAATACTTCTTCTGCATATCAAGAGTTCTCTTGACAAGGTTACCGAGATTGTTAACAAGGTCGGTATTGAAACGCTTGATCACGTTATCATAGGTGATCGTACCGTCAGCGTTGAAGGGCATCTCTGCAAGCGCGTAGTGACGCACACCGTCCACACCGAAGTGCTCAGCCAGCTTATCGGCATAAATGACGTTGCCGCGCGACTTGGACATCTTTTCGATACCTGCGATAAACCAAGGATGTGCAAATACCTGCTTGGGCAGGGGCAGATCCAGAGCCATCAAGAAGATAGGCCAGTAAATGGTATGGAAGCGCAGAATATCCTTACCGATCATGTGCACGTCGCAGGGCCACAGCTTGCGGAACTGCTCGCTCTGCTCCTCGAAAGATTTATCGGGATCGTAGCCGATGGCGGTGATATAGTTGGTCAGCGCATCCAGCCATACGTAAATAACGTGCTTGGGGTCAAAGGTGGGAACGCCCCAGGTAAAGGAGGTACGGGACACGCAAAGATCCTGCAAGCCGCCCTCAACCTTGAGGAAGTTGTTGACCATTTCCTTCTTTCTGGATTCGGGCCAGATAAATTCGGGGTTGTCTTCAATATGCTTGATCAGTCTGTCGGCATACTTGCTCATCTTAAAGAAGTAAGCCTCCTCGGTTGCCTTGACCAGCTCTCTGCCGCACTCGGGGCACTTGCCGTCGGTCACCTGAGAATCGGTAAAGAAGGACTCGTCGGGCGTGCAGTACCAGCCCTCGTAGTAGCCCTTATAGATGTCGCCTTGCTCGTAGAAGCGCTTGAAGATTTTGGTAACGGCTGCCACGTGATAGTCGTCGGTGGTACGGATAAAGTGGTCATAACTTGCGCCCATGTTGTCAAAGATCGCCTTAATCTCACCGGCAACTCCGTCTACGTACTGCTGAGGAGAGACGCCTGCTTCTTTAGCGCAGTTCTCAATCTTCTGACCGTGCTCGTCGGTGCCGGTGCAGAAGAATACGTCGTAGCCGCGCTCGCGCTTGTATCTGGCAACAGCGTCGGTCATGATGATCTCGTACGTGTTACCGAAGTGCGGCTTTTTAGACGCGTACGCAATCGCGGTCGTGATATAAAACTTGGGTTTTTGTTGATTCATGTCGATATCCTCTTGTTAATTTATGGTTTATTTATTAATTTCTGATTTTGTTATTCCTGCATTTTTCAAGCAATCGCAGGCAAATTGATGGCTCAGCAGTGCAAGCGGAATGCCGTGCGCTACGGCAGCGGCACCAACAGTCAGGATCGCAAGCACGACGTGCCCGGCAAAGCTGAAGTGATAGATCAGAGAGCCGCAATCGCTCCTTGCAAGCAGCTTTGCGGTGCATGCTCTCGCCTTGCGCAGATCCAATCCTCGCGCCATAAGCGCGGTTTTCAGATGCGCCGTACGACAGAGGTAAAACACGAGAAACGTCAGCCCGACACCGATTGCCAGCATGCCTGCAAACGCAACGTATGACAAGACGTACATTGCGCTCTGCTCGCCCGCGATCGGTGCGATAGCTTCGGTCACTGCCTGCGCAGCCACCGAGGGCGCAACCAGCACGCCAAGCACCGCAGCGGCAATTATCAGCACCGGATATCCCAATCCGTAAAGCCCCAGCCTCATGCACAAGAAATACTGCTTCGGAGAACCGAACGCGGCAAACAGATCCGCCGCTTCAAGCTCCCTGCCCTCATACACGTACCGAGCCAGCAGCACCACGCCGCCTGCCATGGGGACGAGCAGCAAAAGCGCGAGAATCAGCATCAGCACGTAGGAAAGCAGCGTAAGCCCCACGGCAAGCATGCCCGGTTCTGCAGTAAAGATCGATTCATCCGCCGCGTACACAAGTGCGCCGCCAAGCATATACACCGCTCCGGCGGTTGCGATCCACAAAGTGATCGCCAGAATCAGAAACAAGCGGTTGTTTCCTCTGTCCAGCAGTTCCCTTGCCTGTCGCTTGCTTTGTCGTGCCACGGTCACGGCACTCGTTTTTTTCACAGTGCCGCCTCCTTGCCGCCGCAAAAGACGCGGCAGACGTTGTAATCGGCATCCAAGAGCAGCATGTCCGCGCGCTTGCCCGCAGCAAGCTCACCGATCTCGCCGTCAAGCCCCATTGCCTTGGCAGGTGCAGCGGTCGCAGAGTACAGCGCATGCTCAAACGGGATGCTTGCAAACGCGGCAAGATTCTTGACGCCGTCCAAAAGATGCAGCGTGCTGCCCGCGATCGCACCGTCATGCGTCATGGCGCGTCCGTCCTTGACGGTCACGGGCATGCCCGCAATGCTGTATTCACCGTCGGCACAATCGGTCGCCTCCATAGAGTCTGTGATCAGCACCAGCTTTTCTTTTTTGTTTCTGTACGCCAGCGCCACCATTTCGGGCGAGACGTGCACGCCGTCCACAATCAGCTCGGCAAAGGTGTCCGAGTCTAACGCGGCACACACCGCACCGCCGTCACGGTGATGCAGGGGCGGCATGGCGTTGAAAAGATGCGTAAAATTATTGACACCGCGCAAAATGGCAAGCTTTGCCTGCGCGTAGGTCGCCGTGGTATGTGCAAGCCCCAGCGTCGCTCCCAAAGAGAGCGCACGTGCGGCAAACGCACCGTCCACGTCCAGCTCAAAAGCGGCACTTACGTGCACCGCACCGTCGGCTTTGCCGATCAGCGCGTCAAGCTCTTTTGCTTCAAGCGAGGCAAGCAGCGCAGGCGCATGCGCACCGCGCTTGGCAGCATTGAGGTATCTGCCCTCTAAGTGCACACCGCGAAAAACGCCTTGATCCTCGCCCGTACGCATCATTTGCGCAATACGTTGCACCGAGGCAACCATATCGTCAAGCGGTGCCGATGCCAGCGTGGGCATGACGCTCGTCACGCCGCCGCGCAGATAAGCGCGCGCCATTTCGGTCATTTTTTCGGGCGACGCGGAGATAAAATCTCCACCCGCAATGCCGTGTGTATGCGTGTCCACAAGTCCGGGCACCAGATAACGTCCGCCGCCGTCTACGACAAGTGCGTCCGGAACGTCGGGCTGCGCATCGCTTTCCGAGTACACGCACTTGATCAAGCCGTCTTGAGCAAGCACCGCTCCCGGTAAAAAGCGCATACTGCCGCTGTGATATACGTTTACGTTTTTGATCAACAGATTCACAGCAATTACCTCCTTGTGTTCACATAATACTCCATGATCATTATAGCAGACCTTTCCCCTTTTTACAAGAGGATTTGCATATTTTTCCCCGAAAAGTTATTTTTGTTCAAATCGCCAACCCCTCGCCACCCCCAAACCTTTCGTTGCTCTTGTTTGGGCGGTTTGACCAACGACTTTCGGGCAAAGCAAGACATTCCCGATTTTCCGATTGTTATTTTTTTGTCATTTCGTTGTTAAATTTTTAACTCGCCCATTCGTTTTTATATAATTAAATGTAGATATTTTTTGTTTTTTTACGGAAAATTTTGACAAATTTTTATCAGTTGTCATTTTGACTAAAAATGAGTTTGGAATTTTATGAATATTTCGGATACAAAAGTTTTTGCATACGTATTGCAATTTTGCGCTATCTTTGATATAATATATTGTGAATAAGATTTAATCCGAGGAGGAAATTCTATGAAGATTCTGGTCGTCAATGCCGGAAGCTCGTCGCTGAAATATCAGCTCTTTGATATGGACGAGAATCTGGTACTCGCCAAAGGTCTTTGCGAAAAGATCGGCCTGACCGGTGCCATCACGCACAAGCGTCCCGGCAAGCCCACTTATGAAGCGGACTATCCCATGCCCACTCATAACGAGGCGATCGCCCTGGTGCTGCAGCTGCTGACCGACGCCGAATGGGGCGTCATCGCAGACGTAAGCGAGATCACCGCAGTCGGTCACCGTTTCGCACACGGCGGCAAAATCAAGCAGTCCTGCATCCTGGGTGACGAGGAGATGAACTATATCGAGTCCATCATTCCGATCAATCCCTTGCACGGACCTCCCGCAATCAAGGGCGTTAACGCATGCAAGGCTCTGATGCCCGGCGTCCCCATGGTTGGCGTATTCGACACGTCCTTCTACAGCACCGTTGAGGAAAAGGCGTATATCTACGCACTGCCCTACGAGTGGTACGAGAAGTACGGCGTTCGCCGTTACGGCTTCCACGGCACCTCCCACCGTTACGTTGCAGCAGAAGCAGCAAAGTTCGTGGGCAAGCCGATCGAGGAGCTCAAGATCGTAACCTGCCACATCGGCTCCGGCTCTTCCATCTCCGCCGTCAAGTACGGTAAGGCAGTGGATACCTCCATGGGCTTCACTCCCCAGGAAGGTCTGCCTATGGGCACTCGCTGCGGCACCATCGACCCCTCGATCATCGAATATATCTGCACCAACTCCGGCATGAGCGTCAAGGAAGTCAACGACGCGCTCAACAAGAAGTCCGGTCTGCTCGGTATCTCCGGTGTCTCCAACGACGCTCGTTACGTCTGGGATGCTGCCGAAGAGGGCAACCACCGCGCACAACTTGCACTTGACGTGCTGACTCACAGCGCAAAGAAGATCATCGGCTCTTACGCAGCTGTCATGAACGGCGTTGACGTCATCGTCTTCACCGCAGGCATGGGCGAGAACGATTTCCGCATCAGAGAGCGCGTCGCAACCGATATGGAGTATCTGGGCGTTGAGTTCGATATCGATGCAAACAAGAACTTCACCCGCGGCGTTCCCTGCGAGATCTCCAAGGCGGGCTCCAGAACCAAGGTACTGGTCATCCCCACCGACGAGGAGTTCATGATCGCAAAGGACACCCAGGCGCTGGTTAAGTAATTTCGCTCCCCGGGCGGCGTTCGCGTGCCGCTACACTACATAGAAAAAATTTTTATTGAAAGGATACACAAAATTATGGCACAATCTCCCTTCGAAATCAAAAAAGAAATCTGCGACATCGGTAAGAGAATTTACGATCACGGTTTCGTAGCAGCAAACGACGGTAACATCTCCGTCAAGGTAGGCCCCAACGAGTTCTACTGCACTCCCACCGGCGTATCCAAGGGCTACATGACCCCCGATATGATCATCCGTATCGATGGCGACGGCAACAAGATCGACGGCAGACTGAATCCTTCTTCCGAGATCAAGATGCACATGAGAGTCTACAAGGAAAGACCCGACGTTAACGCAGTTGTTCACGCTCACCCCCCTGTAGCTACCGCTTTCACGGTTGCAGGCGTAGAGCTTGACCAGTACATCCTGCCCGAGGCTATTCTGACCATCGGTAACGTTCCTACCTGTGACTACGGTATGCCCTCCACCATGGAGATTCCGGACTCCCTGATGCCCTACATCCAGAAGCACGACGCATTCCTGCTCAAGAACCACGGCGCTCTGACCGTTGGTAACACTCTGCTGCGCGCTTGCTTCACCATGGAAGAAGTTGAATTCAACGCAAAGATCAACCTCTACGCTCGCCAGATCGGTGCAGGCGCAAACAGCCGCATCGACGAGATCTCCTGCGAAGAGCTCGAGAGACTTATGGAGCTGCGTAAGAAGATGGGTCTGCCCGGCAAGCACCCCGGCTGCCAGAAGTGCAAGAACCTCGGCACCTCCAACTGCCGCTGCAAGGACAACGTAAAGGGCGCTGCTGATTGCGCTGACGCTGCTCTGGTTGCAGAGATCACCAAGAAGGTTCTCGCTTCTCTGGGTAAGTAATTCTTCCCGGACGAAGAATTTACCGAAAGGAGAGTAAGAACGGTGGCAATTAACTGGACTGAAGCGCAAATCGCCGAGGTAGTATCCAAGGTGCTTGCACAGGTGCAGTCCCCCGCTCAAAGCTCCGATAAGGAATGGGACAGCACCCAGTATCACGGCAGAAAGCTTCTCGGTATCTACGAGACCATGGAAGAAGCGATCGCCGCTGCTGAAGCAGGCTACAAGGCAATTCGTGCCATGAGCGTTGCGCAAAGAGAAAAGCTGATCACAACCATTCGCGAGTACACTCGCGCTGAAGCTCCCGCCATGGCGGCTCTCGGTGTTGCCGAGACCAAGATGGGTCGCGTGGAGCACAAGGTGGCAAAGCACATGCTGGTTGCGGACAAGACCCCCGGTACCGAGGATATCGTTGCCGAGGCAAAGACCGGTGACCACGGCTTGACGCTCACCGAGCGTGCACCTTTTGGTGTTGTGGGTGCCATCACCCCCTCCACCAACCCCTCCGAAACCGTCATTTGTAACTCGATGGGTATGATCGCCGCAGGTAACGGCGTCGTATTCAACCCCCACCCCGGTGCCATTGCAACCTCCAACTACGCAGTTGACCTGGTCAACCGCGCAGTACACGCTGCAGGCGGCCCCGAGATCCTGGTCGCATCCGTCAAGAAGCCCACGCTCGATACCGCGAACGTGATGTACAAGCACCCCGCAATCCGTCTGCTGGTCTGCACCGGCGGCCCCGGCGTTGTCAAGGCTGTGCTGTCCTCGGGCAAGAAGGCGATCGGCGCAGGTGCGGGTAACCCTCCCGTTATCGTTGACGACACTGCTGACATCGAAAAGGCAGCCAAGGATATCATTGACGGCTGTACCTTTGATAACAATCTCCCCTGCATTGCCGAGAAGGAAGTTTTCGTCTTCGACAACGTCGCTGACAGACTCATCGCAGGCATGATCAAGAACGGATGCTACAAGCTGACCCGTGCACAGGCTGATGCGCTTGTCAAGGTCGTGCTTGACGAAAAGACCAACCCCAAGACCGGTAAGACCACTCTCTCGGTCAACCGCGATTGCGTAGGCCGTGACGCTCGCGTCATTCTCGCAAAGATCGGCATCAACGTCGGTCCCGAGATCCGCTGCGCCATTGCAGAGGTTGAGTTCGATCATCCCTTCGTGCAGGAAGAGCTCATGATGCCTATCCTGGGCATCGTACGCGTCAAGAATATTGATGAAGCGATCGACCTGGCGGTCAAGGCTGAGCATGGCAACCGTCACACGGCTCACATGCACTCCAAGAACATCGACAACCTTTCCAGATTTGCAACGGCTGTCGAGACCACCATTTTTGTCAAGAACGCACCCTCTTATGCGGGTATCGGCTTTGGCGGCGAGGGTCACGCGACCTTCACCATCGCAGGCCCCACCGGCGAAGGTATCACCTCTGCAAAGAGCTTTACCAGACTGCGCCGCTGCGTCATGGCAGACCACTTCAGAATTATTTGATAGAATTACGACGCTAATATACGAAAGGAAGAAACAACATGGACTATTCTGCTTCTCAAATTGAAAGCATCGTCCGTCAGGTCCTTGAGGGCATGAACAACGGCGGTCAGAAGCATGAGTGCAAGTGTGGTGGCAACTGCAAGTGCGGCGGCCACGGTCACGGCACCCTGCCCAAGACTGCTCACGTAGCTCTTCTGACAGGCGAGAAGAAAATTGAAGTCAAAGAATACCCCATCCCCGAACTGGGTGATGACGACATCCTCGTTAAGGTGGAGGGTGCGGGTGTTTGCGGCACCGACGTTCACGAGTGGAAATCCGACCCCTTCGGTCTGATCCCCGTAACGCTTGGCCACGAAGGCACCGGTGAAGTCGTTGCTGTCGGTAAGAACGTTAAGTTCGATACCGCAGGCAAGCCGATCGGCGTTGGCGATAAGATCGTCACCTCCGTTATCAGCTGCGGCGAGTGCTATGCGTGCCGTATGGTTCCCGGCAGAACCAACCTCTGCGACAAGCAGGGCGTATTCGGTCTGATCGGTGACAAGCCCGATGACCACCTCAACGGTTGGTTCGCTGATTACATGGTAATCAAGGGCGGCAAGGGCGTGACCTACTTCCAGGTCAACGACCTTAACCTCAACCAGAGAATGCTGCTTGAGCTTGCATGCGTTTGCGTACACGCTCTGGAAAGATCTCAGGCAACCGGTCTTATTAAGTTCGGTTCCAAGGTTCTCCTGCAGGGCTGCGGCCCCGTAGGTTTGATGATGATCTCCGTTCTGCGTGCAGCAGGCGTTAACCACATCATCGCAGTAGACGGTAACGAAGACCGTCTGAAGTTCGCTCAGAAGCTGGGCGCAAAGACCACCATCTGCTTCCGCAGACCCGATGAAGACACTCTGGAAAAGAGAGTTGCTAAGGTCAAGGCTGTAGCAAATGACGTCGGCGTTGACTTCGCATTCCAGTGCACCGGTGCTCCCGTGGCTGCTGCTGATATCTTCAGCTACATCCGTCGCGGCGGCGGTATGTGTGAGATGGGCTTCTTCGTTAACAACGGTGAATACTCCATCAATCCTCACCTTGCTATGTGTAACAAGGAAATCAACATCGTTGGTTCTTGGGACTACAGCGCAGAGGACTACCCCACCACTATGGCGTTCCTGCGTCAGTGCAAGGAAATGAACATTCCGATCGAAGATCTGATCACGCACTCCTTCCCGCTCGATAAGATGAACGAGGCTATGGAGACCAACGTGGCTCAGAAGGGCATCAAGATCTGCTACATTGCAGACTGATAAGGAGTTGACGACATGGCAGCTCTCGGAATGATCGAGGTATACGGCTTTGCGACATCCATCGTAGTTGCTGATATCGTGGCAAAGACCGCCAACGTAAAGGTGGTTGCCATCGACCGTAACAAGCCCGCTAACGCAGATAAATGCGAGGTGCCGCTGGTTATGGTAGTCAAGTTTATGGGTGATCCCTCCGCCGTCGTTGCCGCACACGATCGTGGCGTGGACGAGGCGAAGCAGAGAGGATTGTACATCACCTCCAAGATCATCGCAGGACTTGATCCGCAGGTTGAGTGGTTTGCTCACCTGACTGCAACTGGTCGCGATAAGCTCCGTAACATTAAGCCCGCAAAGGTTGAAGAAGCTCCGGCTGCAGAGGAAAAGCCGGCTGCTCCTAAAAAGACTTCCTCTAAAAAAAACAGTAAATAATTAATAAAGGAGATAATTGATTATGAAACTCGCACTTGGTATGGTTGAGACCAGAGGTCTCGTAGCTGCTATCGAAGCAGCTGATGCAATGGTTAAGGCTGCTAACGTTACCCTCATCGGCTCCGAGAAGATCGGTTCCGGTCTGGTAAGCGTCATGGTTCGTGGCGACGTCGGCGCTGTTAAGTCTGCTGTTGAAGCAGGCGGTGCTGCTGCTTGCCGTCTTGGCGAAGTTGTCGCTACTCACGTTATTCCCGCTCCTCACGACGATGTTGAGCTGCTTCTCCCCAAGCTGGGCTAATTAAAATAACCCAAACGCTAAAAGGTACTTAAATCATGGAAGCAATCGCGTTGCTCGAGGTACAGGCGATGGTCACTGCCATCGTAGGTCTTGACGCAATGGTCAAGGCTGCCGACGTAAAACTGATTCATGTCGAGAAACGCCTGGGTGGCAGACTTGTCACGGTTGTAGTTGAAGGCTCGGTATCCGCTGTCACTGCGGCAGCGGAAGCCGGTGCCGAGGCTGCTAAGGCTGTTGGCAACGTCAAGCTCTGCGAGGTTATCGCACGCCCTCATCCCGACATCATGAAGTTTTTGAAGACCGATGCTCTTTAATAAAGAGAACGGCACACACACAAGTTTATTAAAAAAATAAAAAATAATATTTACACATTTTAGGAGGATTTTAAAATGGAAGCTCTTGGTATGGTTGAAACCAGAGGTCTGGTAGCTGCAATTGAGGCAGCTGATGCAATGGTAAAGGCTGCAAACGTTGTTCTGATCGGTTCTGAGAAGATCGGTTCCGGTCTGGTAAGCGTTATGGTTCGTGGCGACGTCGGTGCTGTTAAGGCTGCTGTTGAAGCAGGCGGCGCTGCTGCTTGCCGTCTTGGCGAGGTTGTTGCAACCCACGTTATTCCCAGACCCCACGCTGACGTTGAAAAGCTGCTGCCCAAGATCGGCTAATTTTACATTAGTCCCTTTTAAGGCAGTCCTCGCAAGGGCGATTTTCCGCCCTTGCGAGACCCCAACATATTTGTGCGTATGAGTGCATTTCCCTATCCCGCAAATGCACCGATATGTGTAAATATGTGCACCGTCCCTCGGGACGGAATTCAAGATAAGAAAGAGGAACAGTTATGGCAATCAACACAAATGACATCGCTGCAATCGTCAAAAAGGTGATTTCTGAAATGGATGCAGGTGCTGCACAGGATGCAGGCATTCCCGTAGGTATCTCCAACAGACACATTCATCTCAATAAGCAAGATCTGGAAACGCTGTTCGGCGCAGGCTATGAGCTGACCCCCATCAAGGATCTCTCCCAGCCCGGCCAGTACGCTTGCAAGGAGACCCTGACCCTGATCGGTCCTTCTATGCGCCCCATCGAGAACGTGCGTGTGCTCGGTCCTCTGCGTAAGGCAAGCCAGGTTGAGATCTCTCTGACTGATTCCTTTGTACTTAAGGTTAAGCCCCCCGTACGCGAATCTGGTGATATCGTCGGCTCTTCCCCCATTACCATTATCGGTCCCAAGGGCGTTGTTACACTCAAGGAGGGCTGCATTATCGCTAACCGTCACATCCACATGCACACCAGCGACGCCGTTCGCTTTGGCGTAAAGGATGGCGATTACATCGACGTAGACGCACTGCAGGGCACCAGAAAGACCAGATGGTACGGCGTGCAGGTACGCGTGCGTGACGATTTCGCACTCGAGATGCACGTGGACACCGACGATGCAAACGCAGTCGGCTACAAGAACGGCTATACCGTTACCGTAGTGAAGTAATTCGGAGGATATCATGGTAAAAGGAAAAGTAGTTGGAACCATCGTTTCCACCAACAAGTTTGATTCTCTGCGCGGCTTCAAGTTTTTGGAGGTGCAGATCATTGAAAAGGACACGCTGACCGATAAGTTTATGGTCGCCGTGGACAAGACCATCAGCGCAGGTATTGGCGAGGACGTTTTGGTCGTGACCGGCAGCAGCGCACGCGTTGCAGTTGGCTGCGAATACGCTCCCGTGGACGCTGTCATCGTAGGCGTTATCGATAAGCCCGCCGACTAAGGTTTTATATTGTCGGCATACCTCAAACTCTCAATATAAGGAATTAAGACTATGCCCGAATTAAAATTAAAATCCATTCTGCAAAAATGCGGCGTGGTCGGTGCAGGCGGTGCAGGCTTCCCCTCTTATGCAAAGCTGACGGAGGGTGCTGACCTGCTGGTCATCAACTGTATCGAGTGCGAACCGCTGATGTATACAGACTACGAGCTGGTGCGCGAGAAGATGCCCGAGATCGTGCAGGGCGCACAGCTGATCATGGAGCACACCAACATCAAGCGCGCGGTGCTGGCTATCAAGGCATACCGTGCCATGACGCTGGGCTTGACCGACAGCCAGGAATTAGCCCCCGGCATCTGTGTCAAGACCGTGCCCAATATTTACCCCATGGGTGACGAGATCAATCTGATCTATCAGGTCACGGGCAGACTGATCAAGCCCGGTAACCTGCCCATTACCCAAGGCGTGATCGTTTATAATGCCGAGACGGTTTATAATACCCGTAACGCAGTACATGAAAATATGCCCGTTATCACCAAATGGCTGACCATTGGCGGTGATATTCCCGAGGCGTACACCGTCAAGGTGCCCGTTGGTATGCGTATTTCCGACGTACTCAAGGCAATCAACGTCACCGTACCCAAGAACTACGTCATGTTTGACGGCGGTCCTTCGATGGGTATTATCAAGAACCCCGCATCCGACGTGGTCGTCAAGACTACCAAGGCACTTATCATCGTGCCCGATAATATTCCCGCGGTCGTGCAAAAGCAGCGCACCGTAGAGCAGAATTTGCGCCTTGCCGCATCCACCTGCTGCTCCTGCACGCGCTGTACCGATCTTTGCCCCAGACACTTGCTCGGCTACCCGCTGGAGCCTCATAAGCTGATCAGAGCCGGCTTGTATCCCGCTCAGGAGACCCCCGAGCTGATCCGCACGGCAAGCCTTTGCTGCAGCTGCGATATCTGCGGTACCTTCTCCTGCTGTCAGGGTATCTCGCCCATGATGGTCATCAAGGAGTACAAGAAGATCCTTGCCCAGAAGGGCATGAAGTACGTTGCAGCCCCCGGTCAGGAATTCACACCCGCAGAAAACCGCGATTCCTGCATGCTGGTTTCCCAAAAGTGGAAAGAGGTGCTTGGCGTTGCCAAGTTTGACAAGCATCCCACCTATATTCCCAAGGATCTGACGGCTGACAAGGTAGAGATCCGTATGCGACAGCATATCGGTGTTCCCTCCGTTCCCTGCGTGGCAGTCGGCGACAAGGTCGAGGTCGGTCAGATGATCGCAACCGCAGGTCCCGGTCTTTCCGTTCCCCAGTACGCATCGATCACCGGCTCGGTCACCTTTGTGGACGAGAACAGGATCATCATTGAAGCATGAAATTCATCATTAAGTAGGTATAGATATGTATCAAGCTATTGGAATTATTGAACTGAAAAGCATTGCACAGGGCGTTGAAGCAACCGACGCAGCGCTTAAGAGCGCGGGCGTACAGCTGATCTCCGCTCACGCAGCCTGCCCCGGTAAGTTTGAGATCATTCTCACGGGTGCTATTGCAGACGTAACTGCCGCTGTCGAGCACGTCACGGGCAGATTTGATCAGAAGCTGATCGATTCCAGCATCATGGGTCGTATCGATCCCGCAGTCGTTGCCGCTATGTTCGGTACGCAGGCAGCTCCCAAGACGGGCAGCCTTGGCGTCATCGAGACCTTCTCCGCCGCAAGTGCCATCAAGGCAGCGGATATCGCAGTCAAGACCGCAAAGGTCGAGATCTATGAGCTGCGTACCTCCCGCGGTATGGGCGGTAAGGGTATCGTACTGATCGTGGGCGACGTTGGTGACGTAACTGCCGCTGTTGAAGCAGGCGCACGCCACGCTAAAGATCAGAGCATGCTGGCTTACACTGCTGTCATTGCCGCTCCCCACAAAGAGCTTTGGGATCAAATCTAAAGAAAGAGATAACGTATTATGGCAGAAATCAAGTTTCAGATCGCAAAAAGCGACCGTATTCAGCGCTTGGTCGAGCATCTTTACGCAAAGCTGCCCGAGATCGAGCCTTACCGCGCCGAGCTGGTAACGGAAAGCTATAAGAATACGGAAAATCTCCCTATCGTTAAGAGAAGAAGTGCCGCTCTGCGTCACATTCTTGCAAATATTCCGATCGTCATCCGTCCCGACGAGCTGATTGTCGGTGCAAACTCGGTATCTCCCCGCGGTTGTCAGACCTACCCCGAGTATTCCTTCGAGTGGCTGCGCCCCGAGTACGAGACTGTTGCGACCCGTGAGGCCGACCCCTTCTACATTTCTCCCGAAACTGTAGCAAGACTTGAAAAGGTACATCCTTACTGGTACGGCAAGACGGTCAGCGACCTCGCTGCCGCTAACATGGACCCCGAGTGCCTGGATATCTTTATGAATCACGGCATCTTTACGGTCGGTAACTACTTCTATAACGGCATCGGTCACGTTTGTGTCGATTACGAAAAGGTCATTACCCTTGGTATGGAGGGTATCATCGGTCAGGCAGAGCAGGAAATGGCAAAGCTTGACATGGGTCAGGGCGATTACCTGTCCCGCAAGCACTTCCTCGAGGCTGTCATTGAGAGCGCGCAGGCTGTCACCGCTTACGGTCACAGATATGCCGAGCTGGCTTACAACATGGCGGCAGAGACCGAGGGCGTGCGCAAGGAAGAGCTGCTCCGCATTGCAGAGGCGTGCTCGCAGGTACCCGGTAAGCCCGCAAGAAGCTTCTACGAGGCTTGTCAGGCATTCTGGTTCGTACAGCAGATTCTGCAGCTGGAATCCAGCGGACACTCCATCTCCCCCGGTACCTTTGACCGTTACATGTATCCTTGGTTCAAGTACGATATCGACCGCGGTATCGAAACGCTTGAATCCGCACAGGAGCTGCTGGACTGCATCTGGGTCAAGTTCAATGACCTGAACAAGTGTCGCGACGCAGCAAGTGCAGAGGGCTTTGCAGGCTACGGCATGTTCCAGAACCTGATCGTCGGCGGTCAGGACGAGAACGGCTACGACGTCACCAACGAGCTGTCCTTCATGTGCATGGAGGCACAGTGCCACGTTCGTCTGCCTCAGCCTTCCCTTTCCATCCGCGTATGGAACAAATCTCCCCACGATCTTCTCATCAAGGCAGCAGCCGTTACCCGCGAGGGTATGGGCGTGCCCGCATTCTATAACGACGAGGTCATCATCCCCGCTATGATGGATCGCGGCATTTCCTTAAAGGAAGCACGCCGCTACTGCATCATCGGTTGCGTAGAGCCCTGCGTTCCCCACTACACCGACGGCTGGCACGACGCTGCTTTCTTCAATATGTGCCGTCCTATGGAGATGGTATTCTCCAATGGCGTAGATAAGGGCGTACAGATCGGTCCCAAGACCGGCGACGTCTGCAAGATGGGCAGCTTCCAGGACTTCTATAACGCATATAAGACCCAGCAGGAGTTCTTCGTCAAGATGATGGTACAGGCGGACAACGCAGTTGACTACGCGCACAGCGTTCGTTGCCCTCTGCCCTTCCAGGCATCCTTGATCGACGACTGTATGGCACGCGGCAAGTCCAACCAGGAGGGCGGCGCAAGATATAACTTCACCGGTCCTCAGGGCTTTGGTATTGCTAACAACACCGACGGTCTCTTGGCTGTCAAGACGCTTGTATTTGACACCAAGCAGGTCACCATGGAAGAATATAAGGAAGCAATTGAAAATAACTTCGGTGAGGGCTTTATCCCCAAGAAGGCGGAGGAGCTGACTGTTGAGGCTGTCAAGCAGCTGGTCGAGGCAGGCGCAAACGTCACCGACGCACAGATCAGCGAGATCTACCACAGCTTCCTGACCGCATCCTTTATCCCCGCTGACAAGAAAGCACGTTATCAGCAGATCCGCGAGATGATCATCGCCCTTCCCAAGTACGGTAACGACCTTGAGGACGTGGACACCTTCGCTCGTGAGGTCGGCGAGACCTATACCGATATCCTGCCGCAGTACACCAACTGCCGCGGCGGTATCTTCCAGGCAGGTCTGTACCCCGTTTCCGCAAACGTACCGCTGGGCTACCAGACCGGTGCAACGCCTGACGGCAGACTTTCCAACACCCCCATCGCAGACGGCGTAGGCCCTGCATCGGGCAGAGACGTGCTCGGCCCGACGGCTACCGCAAACTCCGTATCCCGCCTCAACCATGCAGCAGCCTCCAACGGCACGCTGTTCAACCAGAAGTTCCACCCCTCCGCGCTTGCGGGCATGCAGGGGCTTGAGAAGTTCGTGGCGTACCTGCGCACCTTCTTCGATCAGAAGGGTATGCACGTACAGTACAACGTAGTATCCAAGGATACGCTGCTTGATGCACAGGCACATCCCGAAAACTATAAGACGCTGGTCGTTCGCGTAGCGGGCTACAGCGCACTCTTCACCACCCTTTCCCGTTCTCTGCAGGACGATATCATCAACAGAACGGAACAAGGCTGGTAAAGCAATGCCGTCTATGACGACATTGCAGTGATATATTTCGTCCATGGACGAAATGTGATATTTTTGCTTCGCAAAAGTGATATTCGCGCTATGCGCGAGTGAAATATTCCGCCTTGGGCGAAATGTGAAGGTAGAAATTTGCCGTCGGCAAATTTCCATCACAAATTGTAGGGGCGACCGTGGGTCGTCCGATGCAGAAACTGACTTCTCCAACGGTCCGCCCCTACAAAGCAAAATTCTTTTGAAAGGATCCGTTATGGAACAGTATTACGACAGAGTCGGTCGTGTATTTGATATTCAGCGTTATTCGGTCCACGACGGACCCGGTATCCGCACCATCGTATTCTTAAAGGGCTGCTTCCTTCGCTGCAAGTGGTGCTGCAACCCCGAATCGCAGGAATTCAAAATCCAGCAAATGGAACAGGGCGGCAAGACCAAAACGGTCGGCTACGATATCTCTGTCAGAGACCTGATGGAGGAGATCGCCAAGGACCGCATGTACTTTTCTCGCTCGGGTGGCGGCATTACGCTGTCGGGCGGTGAATGTTTAGCACAACCCGAATTTACAGAGGCACTGCTGCGCGCCTGCCACGATTACGGCTTTACCACCGCGATTGAGACCACGGGCTTTGCCAAGCGCGAGATCATTGAGCGCATTATCCCGCACGTGGATTACGTGCTCATGGATATCAAGCACATGGACAGCGCAAAGCACGAGCAGTTCACGGGTCGCCCCAACGAGCTGATCCTGGAGAACGCCAAGTGGATCGCAGAAAACGCACACAGCATGACCGTGCGCGTACCCACCGTCCCTACCTTTAACGCTACAGTTGCGGAGATCCGCGACATTGCCAAATTTGCAAACACGCTGCCCGGCGTCAAGGAGCTGCACCTGCTCCCCTATCATCGCCTAGGCACAGATAAATATACCGGTATCGGCAGAACCTACACCCTGCCCGATATTCTCCCGCCCGATAAGGGCACTATGGAAACGCTGGTCGAGGCTGCCAAGAGTGTCTGCGACCTGCACGTACAGATAGGCGGATAGTGTAAAAATCCGCTATTTCAGAACTTTTTTCGGAGGCTACTATGAATAATCTCCCTAAAGATCTGGAGATGAGAGATAAAATGCGCATTGTCCAGGAGTTGGTTCCCGGACGTCAGATCACCATTGCGCACATTATCGCAAATCCCGATCCCATCCTGTATCAAAAAATGGGTCTTGACCCCAAGCTTGACTATACGCACGCTGCCATCGGTATTCTGACCGTCAGCCCCGCTGAAACCGCTGTCATTACCGCTGATATCGCGCTCAAGAACGCAGGCGTGGAGCTTGGCTTTGTTGACCGCTTCTCGGGCACGCTGATCATCACGGGCACGGTTTCCGAGGTGGAGTCTGCCTTCTACGCTATCGCGGATTACTTCCGCGACAAGCTGCATTTTGCGGTCTGTGACGTCACCAAGACCTGATATGAAAAAACTGATCTTAGTCGGCAGAGTGGCAGCGGGCAAGACCACCTTGACACAAGCGCTCAAGGGCGAGCAGCTGCACTACTGCAAGACACAGTATATCAATTACTTCGATACCATTATTGACACACCCGGCGAGTATACCGAAGTCAAGCAATTGGGCGCGGCTCTCGCACTCTATGCTTACGAGGCAGACATCGTCGGTATTGTCATAAGTGCCAACGAGCCGTTTTGCGTCTTCCCGCCTGCCATTACCTGCATGGTCAACCGTGAGGTGATCGGCATAGTCACGGGCGTGGACAAGCCCGACGGCAACGTCGAGCAGGTGCGCCGCTGGCTTAGACTGTGCGGCTGCGAAAAGATCTTTGAGGTCAGCTCGTACTCCGGGCAAGGTCTTACCGAGATCATCGAATATTTGCGCGAGCCGGGTGACGCACCCGACGCAAGACCCGTATAAACATTTCATTTGAAAGGAATTTTCAAGCATGAGCATGACCAAGGTAATTTGCTTTGCCAACAATAAGGGCGGAAGCGGAAAATCCACCACCTGCTCCAACGTGGGCTACGCTATGTCCGCTATGGGCAAGCGCGTACTGCTGATCGACGGCGATATGCAGATGAATCTGACGCTTTCCTTCTTTGACGAGGAAACGGCGCTGGAGTATGCCAAGAACGGCAAGAACCTCTATACCGCAATGCGTGAGCAGAAGGATCTGTACGATTTCATCGTGCCCACCGAGTACGAAAATCTCGACATTATCCCCTCCTCCACGCTCATGAGCAGCATCGAATTCGAGCTGTTCACCAAGTGGCAGCGCGAATTTATCCTGCGTCAGGGATTGACCAAGATCATGGCTCTGAACAAATACGACTATATTCTGATCGACTCGCCTCCCACGCTCGGCTGCTGGGTCATGAACATCATGTGCGCGTCCGATTACCTCATCGTGCCCGTTGAGGCATCTCCCTGGGGTCTGTTCGGCCTTGCCAACATGTTTGAGTTCTACGAGCAGGTGAAACAGATCGCGCCCAAGCTGGAGCTGATGGGCATTGCGGTCACCAAGGCAAGCGAGCGCAAGAACTACTTCAAGCAGACCATGGAAACGCTTGCAGAGCTTGACAACGTCAGACTATTTGAAAACTACATCCGCGTAGACAGCACCATAGAATGGGCGCAGGATAACTCCAAGCCCGTCTGCGCTTACAAAAAGTCCAGCCGCGCTGCCGGCGAATACACCAAACTGACAGAGGAGGTTCTCAAATATGCCCATCGGTAAGCAGAGCATCAACAGAGTGGCCAAAAAGATCGATACAGAGGAAATTAAACCTGTAGTCACAGAACAGCCCACCGAAACAAAAAAGCCCGCTACGGCAAAAAAAAGCACCTCCTGCGCGCCCCGTGCAAAAGCACCTAAAGCAGAGGTGGCAACACAGCCCGAAAAGCAGCCCGCTCCGGTAGCCGAAGAGCCTGTCGCTCCCGCCGTCACTGAGCACGTTATCGCCAATATCGACCCCGTTGTGGTCGAAAAGGTAGTCGGCACCCCTACCCCCGCCCCCAAGGACGGCAAGGTCAAGGTCACCGATCCCATGCCCAGCTATTTGCTGTAAATATCCATAACCAGACCGCCGAGAACGACCTCCCCGTCCTTTTCGGCGGTCTTATGCTTATTTGTAAAGGAGTAATAACCGTGAAAACCGTAAAAATCACCGCTATCGCGCTGATGCTCGTGCTCCTGCTGAGCGCAGTATGCGCGCTTCCCCTCTCTGCAACCGACACCCAAGCAGGAATCACCTTTACTGCAGAAGATAAATACAGGACGCAAGAGCCCCTCTCGGTGCTCCCCGCGACCTTTGAAGCCACGCTCATGCTTCCGACCGACACCGAAGGGCGCGGCGGCGTAATACTCGGCTGCTTCTTTTCCTCCAAGGTCTCCTGCGTGAATTTTGAGGTGCATGAGAACGGTGTGCCCCGTCTGTATATCATTGACGAGGACACAACGGTCTACGACGTCAGATTCAAAACCGTCAACGTCTGCACGGGTGAATTTCTGCACCTTGCCATCGTCAAGGATTCGGCTGCGGGCACGGTTTCGTGCTACGTCAACGGCGAGCTTGCAGAAACGCAGGAGTTTGCCACGCCCGCAAACGTCGCGCTTGCAAAGCCTATGGCGCTTGGCGGTGACGTAAGAAAAGATAACGGTCAATTCTTCAAGGGCACGTTGAAAAACATGACTATATACGAGGATGCACGCTCTGCCGAAGAAATTGCGGCAGACAGCCAAGGAACGCTTGACGCAAACGGCTTGATCGGTCACTATGACCTTTCAAGCGATAAAGATGCTTTCACGGACGCTGCCGGCAAAGGCCCGGATTTCCTTTACAGCGGAGCGTTTTTGGAAAACTACCAAGGCGTGACCGACTACGCATACTCCTTTGCCCTCGTGGGCGACACGCAGATCCTTGCCAAATACTACGGTGACAAGCTGACCGCCATGTACGATTGGATCGTTGGGAACGTGCAAGAAAAGAAGATCAAGTTCGTGTTTGGACTGGGTGATATCACCGATACCAACACCAACGGAGAATGGAAGCGTGCCGAGCGCGAGATCCTCAAGATGGAAGGCGTTGTGCCCTATTCCATCATTCGCGGCAACCACGACAGACCCGAAAACATGTTTAACAAGTATTTTTCCTATGAGAAATACGGCAAAAACGTACTGGGCAGCTACGACGGTACCATGTTAAACACCTATCAGGAATTCAGCGTCGGTTCGATCAAATATCTTGTGGTCAACCTTGATTACGGCCCGTCCGACGACGTGCTTGCATGGGCAAACGAGGTCGTGGAAAAATATCCCGAGCACAACGTCATCGTCACCACGCACATTTATCTCACCCTTGACGGTACCACGCTTGATGCAGAGGACAGCGGCAATGCCCTGACCTGCGGTGGATTCAATACAGGAGATCAGATGTGGGACAAGTTCATCTCCAAGCACGAAAATATCGTGCTGGTGCTGTGCGGTCATAAGCCCACAGATTACATCACCGTTGCGCGTACCCAAGGCGAGAAGGGCAACGAGGTCGTGCAGATCATGGTCGACCCGCAGGGCACGGATAAAAACATGGACGGCGTCGGACTTGTGGCAATGATGTACTTCTCCAAGGACGGCAGAAGCGTGGACGTGGAGTATTATTCCACCGACAGACAGGCTTACTTCCATAGAGAAAACCAGTTCCATCTGGAGCTGAACGTCATAGGTGATGGCACAGCCGAAGAACCTACCACTCAAGAGCCCCAACCCACCGAGTCTGCCACGACCGAAGCACCTGCTACCGAGCCCCCCGCTACGCAGCCCGAAACAGAGCCTACCGCCCCCGAAAAGGGCTGTAACGCAAGCGTTTGCCTTGCAGGATTTGCCATTATCACCGCTTGCGCAGTGCTTGTGATCAAGAAAAAGAAAGAATAACGTAAAACAAAAACCACCGCCGAGAGCGATCCAAAAGGTTACTCTCGGCGACAATATTCTATTATTCCTCAAAAACCAATACCACAGGCGGACAGCAATAATCCACGCCTTTCAAATGCAATCCCTTCTCGTACGCCTCGCGCACGATGGACATGACGAAAAATATGCTTGCTTTGGTATACTGATACAGCTTGGGCACAGAGGTCAGATGCTTGGGCACAGGCGTTTTCATTGTCACGATGAATGCTCTGAAATCGTCACCGATCGCACGATCGACCTGCGCAGTCGTTTTGTGCATCAAATCAGCCAACTCGCCATACTCAGTAGCGGTCAGCACGGGAATCGCCACGCGGCTCACATCGTCCTCGCGCTTTAAGAGTCCCAGCGTTTCAAACATCGGAATATACTCGATCATTCGGTTAGGGATATCCACCTGTTCAGCAGCATTTCCGTTGTAAATACTCCAGAGCAGCGGTACGATATGCTTGAAATACAGATCGTAAATATCACCGAAGCGGTGCGGGCTGTCGAAAAGCGGAACATCAAACTCATGCAGACAAAGACGCTTGGTCTGCCCCGAGGGCGTTTTGGAAAACGCCTCTGTCCATCTGTGTCCGCCTGAGATTATATAGTTACTTTTTTCCCAGTATTCATCGGGATTGTATCCCGCCTCTATAGCAGACCCTCTCGCGATCCATCGACCACCGTCCTTGCGCTCGGGAAAACGGAGCGCGTCGAGTGTACCTGTGGCTTCATATTCAAAGTCTTGCAAAACCTTGAGAATCGCAAATCTCTCTAATTTGGCTTTCTCACGCTCCCCAAGTTTTTGCATATACGGTGCCTGCGCAAGCTGCTCTGTCATGCCCTGAACAATGCCCCATACCGTCTCAAAATGATTGTGGGCAAACGCCAGCTGCTTGTCGAAATGGCGCAGAACGTCCTGCGGCTTGTCAATGATAAAATCCGTATAAACTCTGCCGCTATCCATGCGCACCATCAGCTCTCCGTCCACCAGCTTATCAATGATCGGCTCTATGTACGCCGCGGGAATACCTATCGCCTTGGAAAGCTCGCTGATGGTCAAAGGCTTGTCGTACGCGATCATCAACAGATTTTCTGCGATCAGATCGCCCTCAACCAACGAAACAGGCTCATGATTTGCACCTTCTGCCCCACCAAACATCATTTCCAGCCTACCCGGCAAATAATTTTCTCTCGTTTCCATCGTTTCAAGTCCTTTCTTGATCTGATCACGCCCTGCAGACAGGCGGTATTTGACCGTCCCCTCGGGAATGCCCAGCCCTGCCGCGATCTGCGCCACGCTTTGATTGCCGAAATAGTGGCGAATCAACACCTCGCGCGTCACAAATGCAAGGTGATTGAGCTCCTTTCGCAAATTCGCTGCCTCGTCGGAGCACAAAAACGCTTCATTTTCCTGCTCACTAAGCTGCAGAGCCTCATCCAAGCACACGGTCACGGGCGCGCGGTACTTTTTGCGTAGCTGATCATTGTATTTGTGATACAGCGTATTTGTCAGCCAGGTTTTGGGATGCTCGATCACCCCGCCGCCGTGCAGATAGGCGAATGCCGCAAGCATGACTTCGCCCACAAGATCCTCGGCATCCGTGCGCGAATGACACTTCGACGCAGCAAGCCGCATCAGATCATCATAATATTGTAAGATTTCTTGGTGTTCCATATTACCCTGCTTTCCGGAATGCTTTGAACGTTCGCCTATATAGTCGCAAAAAATCTCTTTCGGTTTGGTCTTTTGCAAATATTTTTCTCATTATATCACATATTTATTATTTCGTCTATTATCTTTTGGCAAGATTAAGCGGGCGACGCGCAAATTGCCGCAGTGGAGCATTCCATATACTCCCGCGACAACATAGAGGCGGATATGGAATCCGCCCTACGAAATCGGGACACAAAACCGCCGAGGTCATGTGACCTCGGCGGTAATTTGTTATTTATTATATTTTTTGATCATCGCCCAGCCGCGATCCACGTACTGCTTGAATCGCTCTTCATTACGGACAAGGTCAAACCAAGCCCAGCCGTTGGGGGTAGTGATGGCATAGGTCAGATTATGCTCGTTGAACGCCATCCAGTAATCGTTCTCCGCAATCGGCTCTCTGGTGCCGTCGGGCAGCTCGATCATGCCCCTTGCAAACACGTACTTCGCACCGCCCATGACGTGAGGGTTACCGGTATCCAGCAGATCTCCGCCCTTGTGCACACGAGATTTCTCGCAGTATTCAAAGGCTACGTCAAGCATGTGATATCCCTCTTCGTTCATGCCCGCGCCAAAGCATGCAGCCGCGCGGATGGTAGCAAGCCAGCCGTATCTGCCCACCCATGCCTCGGGCACTTCACCGTCACCAAGCTGCTCTAACATGTGCATATAAAAGCCATTGAGCGCAACAGATCGGGGCGAATCATACACGTTATGTGCGGGTCTGGAGATCATGTGCATGATCAAGTGGAAGTTGTTGATACCATACTTGGCGTGCCCTTCCTGCCATTTGCCCTGATCCCACAGCGCGTTCTCGACCACTTCGCCCTGAATTGCGCCATACTGCGTGATGGGCGAAGGAATCTCACGAATGCCCGTACGGTCTGCAAAAATCACAATGTCGCCGTCCTCGTCGGCTACGTATGTATACACCGCAGAGCCCACAAAGCCGTCGGTCAGATCCAGCGCATCGTATCTGCGCATAAGCCCATCCGCCATGGGCATATATCCTTCACCCGTGCCCTCGTATTCGGTCAGCTCATACACAGCCGTTCTCGCACCGCCGCAGTATTCGTTCTCGGTGCGCACGATGCCGATGCCGGGCGCGAAATAATACACCTTGTTGCCACCGCGGTACGACCAGCCATCGGTCATGCCGCCGATCTCCAGGCGCACTTTCAGGCAATTTTCAAACGTACCTGCCTTGGTCGTGATGCTGCCACCTTCCTCGCAGGTGATCTGCGTTCTGACCTCGTGCGAAAATCTCGTGTACTCCACCACGGGCGATGCACCCACGCGCCACTCGTCATTCCACAGACAATTTGTCGCGTCCTGCAAAATACCAAGAATATCATTGTAAAGAATGGGATCCTCGGCAGGCCCCATGCCACCCACGCATTTCCACTCAAACGACCAACGGTAATTGTGCGTCAGCTGCAAATTGTCCTTCTTGCGTTGCACCACGTTGCGCGAGAAGAAATTCCAATGCCCCGTCGCCTTGTACTCGGGATTGAATACAGTGTCTGTCATCAAAATTCTGCGCGCTACCGATGCAGCCGCCTTGGTGTGCGCATTTTGCATGGGCGTGCTTGCCAGCTGTTCGGCACGCTCAATCGCGGGACGCACGTCACAAAGCGTGCTTTCACCTTTTTCGTTATCGTAATAATAGTCGCAGCGGATCTGCCCGATCATGTCAAGCCAATCGTTTTCGTTGTACTTGATACGGAGCTTCTGCTCCCACAAGGACAGCATAACCTTTTCCTCCTTTGCAAAATCCACGGTAAACACCACCTCGGATGCAATGGACTCGGGATCATATTCGTAAGCATATTCCCATGTATTGCCCTTGGCAAACGGCAAAAGCCCCTGTCCAACCTTGATCTCGTATGACTTCAACGAATACGCATCGGTCACACCGTCGTGGATCGCCTCATGTCTGACAATGCCCACGCCGTCCTTGTAATAGCTCTTGAACACCTTCTTGCCGCAATCATCCCAAAGCTTGGTCACCCAAAGCTGACAGCCCTCAAAGCGTCCTGCAGGCGTTTCCACGGTTTCGTTGTCCGATGCAAAGGTCAGCGTGCAGCCATCCGAACCAACGTGCACTTCACCAAGCGCGATATCCGCAAAAAAGCGGCTGTCGCAGCGTGCGCTGTTGCGGAAAATATCCACTGCACCGTCGTTGATCGAATTCAGATACCCTTCTCCAAAGGCATTATCTCCCCAACGGCAAAGCGCACCGTTCACATAACGGTATTCCTCGGCAGTACCGCCAATGCGGTAACGGTTCTCGGTCTGCCCCTTGTAGTTGTGCGCAAGCACGTCTTCCATTTTTCTTGCGTAAGGCACCAAAATACGGTATCTGTCATCCTCTTGCAGAATTTCTTCCACCTTGTCATAGGCAGCCCTTCCCTCATCTGCTCTGCCCTCGCGATATAGATAGTAGCCAAGCCAGAACCATTCGCGTCCCAACGCCTTGACAAAGCCCGCATTTTCAAGCAGCGGGATCTGCTTGTCGCGGATAAACTCGATCTTAGCCCCATCATACACCCGGCTATCCTCGCGCGTTACGATAAAGGTCATAACCTCCTCGTTTTTACCCTGCAGCGCAGCCTCTCTGATACGCTCAAACAGCGCATCGTTTTTCTTACCCGGCAGCCACCACCAGCCGCGCATGAGCACGTCGGCAAGCGCGTGCTGCTTTTCTCTGCATTCGGGCAGCTCCTCGACCTCGGCAAGCACTTCCTTATACACCTTTTCAAAGCCGCTCTTGTCGTTTTTGACCTGCCAAAGCTTAAGCTCCTCCACCTTTTTCATGACGCGCTGTACCAGCGTGTCGCTATACTTTTCATTCATTGCGCAAAGCTCCTTTCTGAGTCGTTTTCTGCCGTCGTGGAGCTGCCATTTGACAGTCCCCTCGGGAATGCGCATACGATCGGCAATTTCAGCAATCGAAAGATCCTCGAAATAGTGCAGATAAATGATCTGCCGTATCTTTTCGGGCAGCTTTTCCATGCTCTTGCCAATCTCGTCCTTTTGCTCGGAGAGTGCGTACAGCTCTACGGGATTTTGCGTAGGATCGTCGGTAAAAGCAAGATTGTCCACCGCGTCCAGGGGCATGAATCCGCGATAACGCGTGATCATGTTGATGGCACAATTCTTGGCAATGCGGCACACCCAAGCACCGTACTTTTGCGGATCTTGCAGCAAATTGAGCTTCATCCACGCCGTCACGAATGCGTCCTGCGCAGCGTCCTCTGCCATAAAATGATTCTTTGTCACGGTCGCAGCCGAGGCGATTACTGCCTTTTGATATCGCGTGACCAATACCTCGTATGCATTCTGCTCCCCTGCCAGCGTCAGCATAACCAAGGTCTGGTCGGTTTCGTTTTTGTAGTACATACGCTTCTCCTTTCGTAAAATTGAGATCTCTTAAGCGCTTGTCTTTTAGACACAGAAAAGAGAGAAAAGGTTGGAGCTTTGAGAAAATTATAGCATATTTTTTTGAAATTGACTACAGTAGTCAAACAATAAAACTCGCTGGCGATCACTGATCGCCCCTACCAAACAACCATGTGCGTGCGAAATCCCAATCATTCACACTTGTAGGGGCGATCAGTGATCGCCAGTTCAGGCACAAAGAACTCAAAAAACGCCGAGAACGACCGTTAAGGTTACTCTCGGCGGGTTATTTTATATAAAGCAATAAAAAAGGTCGGCGCAAGCCGAACCGGAACTTTTCAATTGCTATCTTAGACAAGACGAATAAGGATGAGTAGAAAATGAAACTCAAGTAATACTGTAAACTTGAACCATAGGAGGTTCAAGCCCTCGGTCTATTAGTATCAGTCGACTGAATACATTACTGTACTTACATCTCTGACCTATCAAACTTGTAGTCTGCAAGTGACCTTACC
>JAZOVZ010000018.1:0-28931 GCA_045658965.1 Eubacteriales bacterium | reverse complement strand
GACTCCACCTCCCGTTGGGCAGAGGCTCTGCGTGAGATGTCGGGCAGACTTGAGGAAATGCCCGGTGAAGAGGGCTATCCCGCTTATCTGACCAGCCGTCTGGCACAGTTCTACGAAAGAGCGGGCAAGGTCGTTTGCCTTGGCGACGACGGCAGAATCGGTACGCTTTCCGCTATCGGTGCGGTATCCCCGCAGGGCGGTGATATTTCCGAGCCCGTTACCCAGGCGACGCTGCGTATCGTAAAGGTATTCTGGGGTCTTGATTCCGCGCTGGCTTATAAGCGTCATTTCCCCGCGATCAACTGGCTTAACTCCTACTCTCTGTACCGTGACAGACTCAGCGATTGGTTCTCCGAGAACGTTTCCTCACGTTGGATGGAGCTGACCGGTAAGTGCCTCAAGATCCTGCAGGAAGAGGCAGAGCTCAACGAGATCGTACAGCTGGTCGGTATGGACGCGCTGTCGGGTGAGGACAGACTGACCCTTGAGATCGCGCGCAGCGTACGCGAGGACTTCTTGCAGCAGTTCGCGTTTGACGACGTGGACGGCTATACGCAGCTGGATAAGCAGTACGAGATGCTGACGCTGGTATTCGACTTTGAAGCCAAGGCAGCAGCAGCCGTTGCTGCAGGCGCGGACATTGAGGAGGTTTCCAACCTGCCCGTGCGTGAGCAAATCGGCAGATTCAAGGCTGTTCCTTATGCGGATTACCGCGCAGAATCCGAAAAAATCAAGCAAGAGATTTCCCGTCAGCTAAGTGCTCTGACCGAAACGGTCGAGGCATAAAGGCTGAGAAAGGATTTGCATTATGATCAAAGAATACAGAACCATAGAAGAAGTTGCGGGCCCTTTGATGCTGGTCAAGCAGGTTGAGGGCGTTAAGTACGACGAGCTTGGCGAGATCGAGTTGCCCGACGGCAGCGTGCGCCGCTGCCGCGTGCTTGAGGTCAACGGCAGAAACGTGCTGGTGCAGCTGTTTGAGTCCAGCGCGGGCATTAATCTGGCGCAGTCCAAGGTACGCTTTACCGGACACGGCGTGCAGATGCCTGTGTCTCCCGACATGCTCGGACGCGTGTTCAGCGGTATGGGCGAGCCCATTGACGGCGGCGCCAAGCTGATCCCCGAAAAGTCCCTCGATATCAACGGCACGCCCATTAACCCTGCGGCGCGCTACTACCCTTCGGAATTTATCCAGACCGGTATTTCCACCATTGACGGTCTGAATACGCTGGTCAGAGGTCAGAAGCTGCCCATTTTCTCGGGCTCGGGTCTGCCTCACGCCAACCTTGCTGCCCAGATCGCGCGTCAGGCAAAGGTGCGCGGCAGCGATTCCAAGTTCGCGGTCGTATTTGCCGCAGTCGGTATTACCTTTGAGGAAGCCGATTTCTTTATCTCGGACTTCAAGAAGACGGGCGCGATCGACAGAACCGTACTGTTCATCAACCTGGCAAGCGACCCTGCAATCGAGAGAATCACCACACCCCGTATGGCACTGACCGCTGCGGAGTATCTGGCTTTCGAGTGCGATATGCACGTGCTGGTCATCATGACCGATATTACCAACTACGCAGAGGCGCTGCGTGAGGTTTCCGCCGCACGTAAGGAAGTGCCCGGCAGACGCGGTTATCCCGGTTATCTCTACACCGACCTTGCAACCATGTACGAAAGAGCGGGCAGAAAGATGGGATCTGAGGGCTCTATTACCATGATCCCGATCCTCTCCATGCCCGAGGACGATAAGACCCACCCCATTCCCGACCTGACCGGTTATATCACCGAGGGACAGATCATTCTGTCGCGTGAGATGTACCGTAAGGGCTATATGCCTCCCGTGGACGTGCTGCCTTCGCTGTCGCGTCTGAAGGATAAGGGTATCGGTGAGGGCAAGACGCGCGAGGACCACTCGGGCGTGCTCAATCAGCTGTTCTCCTCCTATGCAAGAGGTAAGGACGCAAAGGAGCTGATGGTGGTGCTTGGCGAAGCTGCGCTGACCCCCATGGACAGACTTTACGCAAAATTCGCAGATGCCTTTGAGGAGAAATTTATCAACCAGGGCTTCTACGAGGACAGAACCATTGAGAGAACGCTGGATATCGGTTGGGAGCTGCTCAGCATCCTTCCCAAGTCCGAAATGAAGCGTATCAAGCCCCAGTACGTCGAAAAGTACTGGCCTACAAAGTAAAAGACGAATTTTAGCCGGAGGCAATTATGGCAGATACCTACAACGTCAATCCGACGCGTATGGAGCTGAAAAAAATGAAGATCCGCTACGCCAATGCCCGCAGAGGCCATAAGCTTCTCAAGGATAAGCGTGACGGTCTGATGAAGCAGTTCCTGGAGACCGTGCGTCAGAATAAGGAGCTTCGCGAAAAGGTGGAAGCATCGCTTTCGGGCGTGTACGACAGCCTTGCCATCGCCGGTGCGGTTTCGGGTCCTAAGGTGCTGGAGGAAGCACTCATGCTTCCAAAAAAGCAGGGTAAGCTGGACGTGCGCACGCGCAACGTCATGAGCGTGACGGTTCCCGAATTTGAGCTGGAGATCATTGGCAAGGACGCGCAGGATAGCTATAATTACGGCTTAGCCTTTACCTCGGGCGAGCTGGATGCCTCTCTTGCACAGATGAGTGCGATCATGGAGGATATGATCGCGCTTGCCGAGAGTGAGAAGACGGTGCAGCTGCTGGCGCAGGAGATTGAAAAAACGCGCCGCCGCGTCAACGCACTCGAATATATCATGATCCCCAAATATCTGGCTACCATCAAATCGATCAAGATGAAGCTGGACGAAAACGACCGCGGCAACACCACGAGATTGATGAAGGTCAAGGACATGATGATCAAGGCGCAGCGAGAGACGGGTCAACAGGAAGAGGAACAAGATCAGGAACAAGATCAAGAACAATAATAGCAAAAGTGATTTTGCTTTTGAAAAAACGCGGTGAGCAGCTTGGATGCTCACCGTGTTTTTTTGTTCCCGAAATGCCCAACACTTGCGTGAGAATTAACAAACGGTTAAAATAGTAACAAAAACGATTACAAATTTTGACGAAAAAGTAAGAGAAACGGCTGCGATCGGTGCGCGCTGCGTGCTTTGCGGACGTTATGAGCGGGCACTTGGCAAGGTGCCGGGGACCGCTTTTTCGCTGCGTTTCGCGCTTGGGCGGGGAATATATGGAAAATCCTGCAAAATAAAGCATTTTTGGCAATACCCTTTGGTGCTGCAAACACGCCTGTTCATGCGAAAAAACTTGACAATTCCGAGGGCTTTGTGTTACAATATGATGAATAATTATAATGCAGGTACTATGGGCGTGTGCGCTTTCGGACCTGCTTGGGAGGGGAGGAGCAAACGTGAAAAAAAGTTCGATTGGCGCGGACGTGAAAAACGCTTGGGAATACAGGCGCGCTGCGCTTTTGTGGACGCTGGTGTTCATGCTGGTGTTCGCTTTTGTCACGGTGCTGTTCCTGCAGTTCTCGGACGCTTATTTTTCCTCGGAGAGATTCGTGAAAATGCTGTCCGACCTTGACGTGAGCGCAAAGGGCATGATATACGTGCTTTTGGACGATTACGTACTGATGTCGTTTTTGCTGCTGACCTACGCGCTGTGTGCATTTGCGTTTTTATATCAGCTGTGGAATGACAACGTGGCGGATTATTACATACTGCTCCTGATATGGAGTCTGACGTTCTATATTCTTTACGCGCTGAATCTGTACAATCCGGGCGGCGGATCGCTGCATTTCCTGGTGCGCACCATGGCGGATTCGTTATATCAGCTGTCCACCATTCCGTTGCTTCTGTGCCTGTTTATCAGAACGGAGCGTTATCGTGGCTTTATTCACACGGTTTTGATCATCGAGTACGTACTGTGCACGCTGTTCGCGCTGCTGTCGGTTACGGGCTTGTTCCCGGCGGTGCTTTCTTTCGTGGAATTTACGTGCGACCTGCTGCTTTGCGTCGCACTTGTGGGCATCATGATCCTTGGCTGGAGGGAAGGCCGTCGCGGAAACGGCTTTTACCGTCTGTTTTTCCCCTTGATGAGCATCATGCTGATAGGTATGACCGTCCTTTCGCTGATCGCCTTGATCATCGGCGGAAACGGCTTTTTCCTGCAGCGCAGAGTGCTGACCGAGCTGCTGCATAACTTTAGTCTGCATCCTCTTCGCGAGTATTATTTACAGCGATTTTTGCTGATCGCATTGTTGGTCGTGCTCTTCGTACGCTTGCTGACGGAGCTGATGCACAACAAGTCCATTATCCGTGTGCTGAGCTATGAAAAGGAATCGGCGCAGGAATACGCGGTGGCGGTTCGTGAGCGAATTGACGAGGTGCGCCGCGTCAAGCACGATACCATGCTGCACATCAACGTGTGCAATATGCTGTATACGCAGGGAGAATACGAGCGTTTGGGCGAGTATTTGCAAAAGCTGCAGACCGACGGTCAGTCGATCGCCCCCTTGCAGTACAGCAACAATCTCATGATCGACTATCTTGTCATGAGCTTTTCCCGCAAGGCGGAGCAAAAGCAGGTGGTGCTGCAGACCGATATCGCGGTGCTACCCGAGCTTTCTATCCCGGATTCCGATCTGTGCTCCTTGCTCAATAACATTCTGCAAAATGCATTTGACGCCTGCATGAGGCTGTCGGATGTTTCCAAGCGTTGGATCCGCCTTGAGATCAGCGCTGATGAAAATAAGGTGTATTTCACCTGTATCAACTCCTGCGACGGATATTTTATCCGCGCTAACGGCAGGTATCTGACCACAAAAAGGGACAGTGCCTCGCACGGATACGGCATGGGCATTATTCGAGACCTTTGCCGACATAACGGCGGTGCGATGGCTTCGCAGGTCGACGGTGACCGCTTTACCGTTAAGGTAGCACTGCCGTATCATTCTTCAAACAACGAGAGGGGAATCGAGTCATGACATCCAGAAAGAGAGTCAGTGAAATATTGGTGGATAACCGCCAGATGTCCCGCGAGAATGCAGCGCAGATCTTTGCGCTGATGCAGGCGGGCAGAACGGGTAAGAGCGAGCAGGAGCTGATCCTGGAGCGTGAGTTTGCCACCGAGAAGGAGATCGCCAAGGCGGTTGCGTTCAAGTATGATCTGCCCTTGGTGGAGCTTGAGGGCAAGACCTTGGACGACGAGCTGATCCGCCGCGTGGATATAGGCGTGCTCAAAAAGCACCGCGTGGTCCCGGTTTCGGTGACTGAGGACGTGCCGCCCGTCATGAAGCTTGCTATGTTCAACCCCATGAACGCAAGCGCCATTGAGGACGTTGAGCTGCTGTCGCGCATGTCGGTCGAGCCCGTGGTGGCAACTGCGACCGAGATCATGAACGCCATTGATAAGTGCTTCGGCACGGAAACGCTGCGTACTGCGGTAGACCAGTTTACCAAGGAGCGTCAGAGCGTATCCGCCGCAGCAGAGGACGACAGAGGTGACGACGTCAGCTCTGCTCCCATCGTCGTGCTGGTCAACACGCTGCTTGAGCAGGCTGCCCGCCAGAGAGCCTCGGATATTCACGTTGAAGCACTCCAGGAGTCGTTGCGTGTGCGCTTCCGTATCGACGGTGTCATGTACACAAGACATAAATATTCCAACGAGCTGACGGCTGCCGTGCTTGCCAGAATCAAGATCCTTGCAGGCATGGACATTTCGGAAAAGAGAAAGCCGCAGGACGGCAGAATGACGCATTTCGTGGACGGCAGAGAGTACGATATCCGTGTATCCGTGCTTCCGACCACCTACGGTGAGAAATGCGTAATGCGTCTTGCACTCAAAAAGAGCTTGAGCCGCAACAAGAGCACGCTGGGTCTGAACGGCGACGATATGGAGAAATTCGACCATATCATGTCTTACCCCAACGGCATCGTGCTGGTTACCGGTCCTACCGGTTCGGGTAAATCCACTACGCTGTACACCGTACTCAGTGAGAAAAACAAGGAAGAGGTCAATATCGTTACGGTTGAGGACCCTGTCGAGGCAAATATCGACGGCATCAACCAGGTACAGGTCAACCCCAAGGCGGACCTGACCTTTGCAAGCGCGTTGCGTTCGATTTTGCGTCAGGACCCCGATATCATCATGATCGGTGAGATCCGTGACGTGGAGACCGCCATGATCGCAATTCAGGCGTCGATCACGGGTCACCTTGTGGTCAGCACGGTGCATACCAACAGTGCTGCCAACACGGTCACGCGTCTTTTGGATATGGGTGTGGACTCTTATCTGATCGCAGACTCGGTCGTGGGCATCATCGCGCAGCGACTGGTGCGCAGACTGTGCCCCAACTGCAAAAAGATGCGCAAAGCAGAGGAGTACGAGCTGGAATTTATGGGCAAGGATCCCACCGTTCCCGCCAACATCTGGGAGCCTTGCGGCTGCCAGAGCTGTAATGGTACCGGTTATTACGGACGAATCGGTGTTTACGAGATCATGGAGCTGACCCCCGGTGTCAAGCGTCTGATCAATAAAAAGGCAACTGCCGAGGAGATCAAGCAGCAGGCTCTTGCAGACGGCATGCAGACCTTGCGTATGAATGCCTCCAAGCTGGTGCTGTCGGGTACAACTTCCTTCCAGGAGATTTTGAGCGTTTCTTACGAGAATTAACATAGGAGCTTATTTTCCATGATTACTATCAAGCAAATTATAGACGTCGGCGTGGAGCACGATTGCTCGGATATTCATCTGTCGGTCGGCAGACCCGTGGAATACAGATGCCAGGGCACGCTGACCGTGTTCGATCCGTACGTGATGACCGCCCAGGACATCAAGAGCGTGTGCGACGAGATGCTCAACGAGCGTACCCACGCTACGCTGGACAAGTGCGGTGAGGTCGACTTCGCCTACGCGCTGGATCATTGCGGCAGATTGCGTTGCAACGTGTATATGGAGAGCGGCAAGCTGGCTGCTGCCATGCGTCTTTTGCCCTTCAGCATCCCCACCACGACGCAATGCGGTACACCTCCCGCAGCCGTACATGCGGCAACCAGACAAAAGGGTCTGATCCTGGTCACCGGACCTACGGGTCACGGTAAGTCCACCACGCAGGCTGCTCTGATCCACCATCTCAACAGACACCATAAAAAGCATATTATCACGTTGGAGGACCCCGTGGAGTACGTGCACACCTCGGATCAGTGCATCATTCACCAGCGTGAGGTCGGCGTGGATACCGGTTCCTTCTCGGCAGCACTGCGCGCAGCGCTGCGTCAGGACCCCGACGTCATTCTCGTAGGTGAGATGCGTGATACCGAGACCATATCCATTGCGCTGACCGCTGCGGAGACCGGACACCTGGTCATCGCGACGCTGCATACCAACAACACCTCCTCCACCATTGACCGTATCATAGACGCGTTCCCCGCAGAGCAGCAGGCGCAGATCCGCGTGCAGCTGTCTACGGTGCTTGAGTGCGTGCTGTGTCAGAATCTGGTGCCCACCGTCGACGGTAAGAGAACCGCCGTTTACGAGGTGCTCATGCCCACCATGGCGGTCAGAAATATGATCCGCGAAAACAAGACCCCGCAGCTCCCGTCCGCATTGCAGACCGGTAAAAAGTTCGGTATGCAGACCAAGGACGACCACTTGTACGAGCTGTTCTTACAGGGAAAGATCTCCAAGGAGACTGCTTTGAAATATGCCGAGGACGAGGTACAGCTGACAAGAAAGCTGGAGGGCTTCGGCCGCTAAGGAGTAAAAAATGCCAACTTACGGATATCAGGCCGTTTCAAAAAGCGGCGGAAAAAAGAAGGGAAGCGTGACCGCCCCCGACCAGCAGCAGGCAAGACAGATGCTGCTTGCCGAAGGGTTGACGCCCATTGAGATCAAGGAGCAGAATCTGCTGACCAAGGATATCAATATTCCGATCTTTGAGGGTGTCAAGGCACGCGATTTGAGCGTGTTCTGTCACCAGTTTGTCAGCGTCATAGACGCAGGCGTGCCGGTTGCCGAGGCACTCGATCTGCTGGCACAGCAGACCGAAAACAAGACGCTGCGTAAGGCGATCTACCAAACGCAAAAGGAGATCCAGCAGGGCGAAACGCTGGCTGACGCGATGCGCAAGCAAGGAAAGCGCGTCTTTGCTCCCATGTTCGTCAACATGGTCTCTGCAGGCGAGGCGTCCGGTAACCTGTCTGTCGCGTTCTCGCGTATGGCTGACTATTACGAAAATGCAAATAAAACCAAATCTGCGCTGCAAAAGGCAATGATCTATCCCGCGATCGTGCTTTTAGTGGTGGTCGCGGTCATGTTCGTTATGATGATCTTCGTGCTCCCCACCTTCAAGACCATGTTTGAGGATATGGGTGCAACGCTGCCCTGGATCACGCGCTTTATCATGGGCATGAGTGATTTCTTCGTGGCTTACTGGTGGGCGATCCTGCTTGTCGGCGGCGTGCTGGGACTGGGCGGATGGCTGTTCTCCAGATCCAAAAAAGGACAGTACGTCTTTGACTGGATCATGCGCAAGATCCCCGTGTTTGGTCCTTTGACCGTCAAGACCGCCTCTGCGCAGTTCGCACGCACCTTTGCAACGCTGACCGCTTCGGGTATTCCGATCATCGAGGGACTTGAGATCGTGTCGCGCAGCATGACCAACGTGTATTTCAAGGACGCGCTGCTGCATGCAAGAGAGCAGGTAGCCGTGGGTACGCCTTTGGCAGACGCGCTGCACGGCAGCGGCCTGTTCCCGCCTATGGTCATTCACATGGTCAAGATCGGTGAGGAATCGGGTAATCTGGAAAAAATGCTGGATAAGCTTGCGGAGTATTATGACGAAGAGGTGCAGGCTGCTACCAAGAACGTCATGGCGATGCTGGAGCCTATGATCATTCTGCTGCTTTGCGGTGTGGTCGGTACGGTTGCCATCGGCGTCATGCTGCCCATGTTCCAGATGTACAATATGTATGATCAGTATCTGTAAGGAGATAATATGCATCCTGCTTTGGTAATTTGCGGTGCTGCCGTGTTCGGCGCGGGTGCGGGTGCTGCCTGCATTCCGTTCGTGAACCGCAATCTGATAAAACTTGAAAAAGATAAGCTCTCCGCCAAGGGCTGCGCGATCTTCATTGTCGTGCTCTCGCTTTTGTGGGCAGCTGTCTTTGCGGTCAAGGGCTGGGAGGCTTCGGCGTTTTTGGTTGGTCTTGCCACCGCTGCGTTGCTGTCTTTGTCGGTCGTTGACTGGAAAACCTACGAGATTCCGTTTGCCTACAACGTGTTCATCTTTGCACTCGGAATACTCGCACTTGTGTTCGACCTTGCACATTGGTACGAGTATGTGATCGGCTTTTTTGCGATCAGCCTGCCGCTGCTTGCGCTGTTCTATATTTCCAAGGGGACGGCGATCGGCGGAGGAGACGTCAAGCTGATGGCGGCGTGCGGCATGCTGCTTGGTTGGAAGCTGGCTTTGCTTGGATTTGTGTTCGGCTGTATCATAGGCTCTGTGGTACATATCGTGCGCATGAAAATATCGGGGGAAAAACACATGCTTGCCATGGGCCCCTATCTGTCGGTCGGTGTATTTATTGCGGCACTGTTCGGCAATGCTCTGATTGCGTGGTATCTCTCCATGCTTGGTCTGTAAGAGCAAAAAAGTAGAATCAAAAGAAAGAGGTAAATCAAATGGGCGTATCCTTTGGCTCTAAGCACCTTCTTGCATTACAAATAGATAACGGCGTGTCGCAGGTCGCAGAGCTGCGCGTGCATAACAAGAGCGTTACGGTGCTTAAGTCTTTTTCCGTGCTGACACCCATGGGAACCGTTGAGGACGACGGTACTCTGGTTGCGGACGCAAGCTTGGCCGCGCTTTTGCGTGAGCAGTTGAAAGAGCACGGTATCAAAACCGACCGCGGTGTGTTCTGCGTCAATTCCGACCGCATCATTACGCGTGAGATCACGATTCCCAACGTCAAGCGCAGTCAGATTTTGACCATGCTGAACACCAACTCGCAGGATTATTTCCCCGTAGACGTCAGCGACTATAAGCTGGACTATTCGGTACAGGAGCAGGTGGTGGAAAACGGCGTCAAAATGCTGCGCATTCAGGCAAGTGCAGTACCCAAGCCCCTGATCGCTTCGTATTACGATCTTGCCAAGATGATGGAGATCGGCATTGAAGCAATCGACTTTTCGGGTAACAGCCTTGTGCAGGCGGTTGCCGTCAATCCCGATATGATCCGTACGATGTCCGATGCGGACGGTTGCACGTACCTGATTGCCAACATAGGCTCTTTCGGTACGCAGCTTTCCTTTATCAAAGACGGTACGGTCAGACTGCAGCGTACGATTTCGTTCGGCTTGGGCGAAAGCTTCCCCGAGCTGATGCGTGCCAACACCCGGCCCGTGGAGAACATTATCGGCTACACTTCCGATGAGGATTCCGAGGCGAAAATAAACGCGTCTATGCTGGCGTATACCAAGGCGAGCGAGCTTTCCGGTGTGATCAACCGCATCATTGAGTACTATTATTCCGTGGAAGGCTACGGAAACGGACAGATCTTTGGTACGGTCATTGGTCAATGCGCGCTGCTGCCCACTTTTTCCGAGCAGCTGTTCCGCGAATTGGATATTGAGTATCGCGTGCCGCACAGAGCGATCGTGCAGGTAAACGATCCCGGTAAGCCGGGCGAGGAATACGGTCTGTTTTTGCCGTGCATCGGTGCATGTCTCAATCCCTTGAATCTGACCGACCGCGCACTCGGCATGACGCTGGAGAACGTGTGCGCCAAGCGCCGTTGGCTGGAGCGCGTCGCGTACGTCAAGCGTAATTTCATTTTGATCGCAGGCGCGACCGTGCTTGCCGTTTGCGTTGTAATATCCGCACTGATGGCAGGATACGTGGTGGTGGAAAATATCATCATCAAGAACGATATCAAGGACTATACGCAAAAGATCGAGGTCTTCTCCGAGGTAGCTAAGTATCATAATATTAAGCTGAATGCCGAATCTATCCGCGATCTGCTGCACTCCTACACGCAAAAGCTGGAGCAGTTAGAGCAGGACGAGCAGGTTTACGAGGAGCTTAAGGCAGAGCACGAGCAGCTTGCCGAGGTCTATCGCGCATTGCAGCAAGCCTGCGCACAGCTGGAGCAGGATTTCGTTTACATTGAGCAGGTGTATTCCAAGGAATACGCGGTTTACGATGATTTCTCCAAGAACATCTGGACTTGGTACGAGGAGATCATGTACACGCTTGATAACGATTACATGAATACCAACAACGACAATCTGGTTTCCTTTATTGAGGAGCTGGAGGAGAAGATGCCTTCGACCTTTACCGTGACGGCAATTGCCGTGACCGATCAAGGCTTGAACATGGGCATTGAGGTCAAGAGCAAGGAGCAGGTGATCTACGTGATCCAGACGCTCCGCGAATTTGATACGGTAGAGATCATGGGCATCTCGGGTCTGACCATTGTAGGCGGCGGCAACTCCGACCTGTTTGAGGAAGAGATCCAGGGTCAGTACAATCCCACACAGCGCGTCCGCTTTACCGTTTCGCTGAAATATACCGAAGCATTCAGAGAAAATTGAGAAGGGAGGGTAAAGCATAATGGATCATAACGAAAATAAGCAAAGCAAGGATCGCGCAAAAGCGACCGTGCGTAAGGTGCTCAGACTGTTGTTCCAGACCGTGCTTGCCGCACTGTTCGTCATCATCGGCGCGGTGCTGCTTTTGGGCACGATGTTGCTGGTTTACCGTCCCGTCAAGCAGGCAAACGACGTTTTGTCTGATCAGCGTCTGCAGGACCGCATGGAGCTCAGTGCCATGGTTGCCGACGTCCTTCCCGGTATGAACGTGGACGAGGAATTGAGCGACGTGGTGCTGCGCGCACTTGAGAACAAGAAAAATACGCTGCGTACCGAAAGCATTGCGGTTGCGGGAGAGATCGAGGAGCTGCGCGTTTCCGACCGTGATATCGCCAAGCTGATGGCGGACACCGGTTACGGCACCATTGACTTTTCACAGATCGTCAAGGACGCCTACTCGACCGATAAATGCTTGCAGGCAATGAATCTGACCGTGGGCGTGATCGACCATAAGCTTGAGCAGTTGGGCGTTGCCAAAATGAAGCAGGAAATTGCCGACATGAAGGGAACGACCACTACGGTGACCAAGGAGAACGAGCAGGGTGAGATCATTACCGAGACCGTGACGGTGGGCGGCTTGATCCCCGAGGCGCAGGCAAAGAAGGATGAGCTGCAGAAGAAATACGACGAGCTGCAGGGCAAGCTTGACGAATTGGACGCTTATCTGGATGAAAACAACGGCAGAATTACTGCCATGTTCAACCGCCTGGAGGGCGAACCCAAAGCCAATAACGTGTTTGACAAGATGGAAGCCATCACCGCTTACGTCAAGGAAAACGCCAAGGACAATATGTTCTTGCAGGATACCGAAGAGAAGCTGAACAGCTTCCCCGGTGAGTCCAAGGAAGAAGACGACATTCTGTTTATTATGAAGGTGGAATCCGAGACCGGCATCCGTATGCAGATGGTCAATTACGGTCAGGATTATCAGCATAAGCAGTTGTCCAACGGTATGATCTTGTGCTACGAGGCATACAGCATTCCGTATTACGCATCCTACGAGGGTCTGAAGAATCTGATCGCATACTTCAACGACAACGATGATTTCTATGCGTCGATCTACACACTCTCCATTCAGTATAATCCCGCAAATCAGTCCATTCAGGGCAATATGGTCATTCTGCACTATTATCTGCTGGATAAGAACGCAGAGTACGTACCTCCCGTGATCGACGAGGAGATCATTCCCGGTATCGATGGCATTTTCGGTGACGTGACCGATAACAATAAGCCTTCCGCAGGCAAGCAGAGTCCCTACACGGTAAGCGACGTCAAGGGCTGGCTGGATGACGGTATGACCTTTGAGGAGATCCGCGACAAGCTCAAGTCCGAGGGCTATCCCGCAACAGAGTTTGCTTGGATCATGAAGGAAGAGTACAAGTCTCCCGCAGATATGCAGGGCTTCCTTGAGGAATACGGCGAAGAGGGCGTTGAGTACAATCTGGACTACGTCATGGATCTGCTAGAGTGCGACCTGCAGACGCTGATGGATATTTACTACTACTCGGATGAGCCCGAGGATACCACGGGCGGCAGCAATACCCCCGATGAGCCCGAGGATACTACGGGTGGCAGCAATACCCCCGACGATCCCGAGGAGGGCACTACGGGCGGTAGCAACACCCCCGACGACCCCGAGGAGGATACCACGGGCGGTAGCAACACCCCCGACGATCCCGAGGAAGATACCACGGGCGGCAGCAACACCCCCGACGATCCCGAGGAGGGCACCACGGGCGGCAGCAATACCCCCGATGATCCCGAGGAGGACACCACGGGCGGAAACGATATCTCCGATGACCCCATGGCGGGCAAGCAGAGCGATTATACTGCCGACGATATCAATAGAATGCTGGACCGCGGCATGTCGCTGGAGCAAGTACGCGATAAGATCGTATCCGAGGGCTATCCCGCAACAGAGCTTGCGTGGATCCTGAAGGAAAAGTACAAGACCCGCGATGACATTGAAATGTTCGTGATTTTCCGTGGCGACGGTAAATATACAACGTTGGACGATGCGACCGATCTGTTCCAATGCTCGAAAAACGAATTAAGAGACATTTACAATAGCTGAGTATACTTTGAGAAAGGAGAAGGGCATGAGAAAATTTTTGAAAAATCAAAAAGGCGTGACCATGATAGAAGTGCTGGTGACGATTGCGATCCTTGCAATCGTGGTAACCCCATGCCTTTCTGCCTTTGTCATGGCGCAACGCGGCAACGTCAAGGCTGCCGAAACCACCAATGCCTATACCGCGGCAGCGAATCTGATGGAGGAGCTGAAGGGGGCGCCCGAAACCATTGAAGAGATTATTGAAGAGCAAGGCGCGAACAAGCTGTATGATGCTGAGAAAAATATTACAGTGTTTTTTGATAAAGAAGAAGGCGCGCAATATTATGTGGTTAGCATATATACAGGAGAACATTCGTCCAAACCGGATAGTGATGTCAAGCCCATCGTAAAGGGGGTAATTGCACATGATTAAGAGATTTGTCAAGGATAATCGCGGTCAGGTGCTTTACGCCGTCATTGTCACTGTGATGTTTATGGGCGTTGTTTCCATGATCACTATGGGTTTGACGCTGAGCAATTACCGTGCCGCGCTGCAAAAGCAGCAGCACGTGACCGACTATTACGCTGCCGACGCGGTGGCGGAGTTGATTCGTATTGGTGAAATAACCATTACAGGTGAATATGCGGAGTTTTTTGCAGATGATTTCAGTCTTGTTCCCGAAAATGAAGACGAGAAGCAAGAAGCTGCAGAGGACAGAGAAATAATTATTGTTGAAAAAGGTAATGACAACTCTTATACGATAACGACCGATACCGCAACAATTGTGACAACCATTGAAGGTGACAAATTTATAAGCTGGGAGGTAAGCTATCATGCAGAACAACCGGCTGAGTAAGAACAATCAAGGCGTGACCCTGATCGAGGTGATCGCTGTTGTGGCAGTGCTTGGCATAGTCATGGCTGCCGTGACAGGCTTTATGATCACGGGCACTAAAATGTCCGCAAGGGTCAGCGATACTGCCGCCTCGTCCATGAAAGACGAGACTGCTGTTGAGTATATTAACAGGTGGATATTGGCATCCAACCAAATCTCACTTCCCGATGACCCGGAAGTAATAAAAGTTATTAATGAAGTTGAGTATTCGATGGAGCTATGCATTGGTAATGCAATGCTGAAGACCGTCTATGAAACAGATACAAATGATCAACCTACGGGTGAGGCATTCGTGGTTTACCACGCAGAGAATAAGACACCGATCGAGCTTTGCTCCGGTGAGATTTATTTTGAGCCTATCAATAACGGTACCGTTACATATTATTTAAATGGCAAAAAACACGTTGTGCATCTTAGAGTTGCTGCAAGCACCGAGGAGGAAAGCGACGTTGGAGGAACTATATAAATGAAAAAAATAGTTGTTTTATTAACAGCTTGTTTATTGCTTTTGGGCATGGCGATCTCGGTTTCAGCGCAGATCACGCCCAAAGCAAATACGGTGGACTACGATGATCTGAATTACAGCGTACAGCTGAACAAGGCGTCGTCCATTCAAATGGGTGACGTGTTGGATCAGATTCCGAACGTTTCGGTCTCCGCACAGGAAAGAAACTATATCAGATACCATTTTGAAAAGCAGTCCGTGCTGTATTACACCAAGCCCACCATTATGGGATTGCAATCCGAGTACGACGGTGAGACAAGACAGCTGACCGTTGTGATGATGGATGATTATCAGGTGCTGACACATCAGAATACGGACGTGGTATGGGTGCCGTGGCAGGTCAGCGTTGGAAATTCCGTTGCGGAATTTGCACCCGCCCCCGACATTGGAGCGAATTACTACCGTGCCGTGCTTAAGGACGTGGCTTGGTCTGCAAACGTGACCTTGACGGTGGAGTATGCGTCGGATTTCGTCATTTCCGCCGAGACGCTGAACGATTTTATCAATTTCGCATACCAAAAAGCGGTAGAATTGGATCAAGAGCACGTCGTTTTTGAAGCGGAGCTGGCTGTTTACCAAGAGAAAAAGCAAGTATACGATGCGTATCGTCAAGAGCTGGATGCTTATAACAGTGAATACGACAAGTACGAGCTGTATCTCAACAGCGTTGCGCTGTATGAGGACTATCTGCTTTACGGGGCGTTTTTGGAAAAGCTTGGCGAATACAACGTTGCGCACGAAGCTTATCTTGCCAATGCCGCAGAGTGGACGTCCTATGAAAACGAGCTTGCAAAATACCGTGAATATCTCAGTTATAAGAACAATCAGTATCCCGGCTTGTACCAGAGCTATGAGAACGATCTGGCAAAGGCGCGCCATCAGTTGCATCTGCTCTCTCTTTTGAAGGTAACGGATCCCAATACCGGTATTTCCTTTGTGGATATGATGGTGGACGACCGCATCGGGGAAATGATCGAGATCAAAAAGGCACAGGTAGAGCTGGCAGTCGGTGAGGGTACGACCAAGAACGTGATCGATTCCACAAAAGCTCTGCAGGCTTTCTGCCGTGAGTATCAAAGCCTTAGCAGTGAGCAGGAGATCTACGCTTTTTACGTGCGTGAGTACGCGGGCTTTGTCAAGAACCTCAATCTGCTTTACGATAACATTCAAAAGCTTTATAAAAACGATACCATTTATCGCGTTCTGCAAAAGGAATATCCCGATCATATCACCGGCATGGTGCGTATGCTGGGTTCACTTTACGTGCAGAAATGCGTGTTTGACGATACCGTAAGGCTCGATATGAACACTGTGGTGGATAGCCGCGGAAACCAAAAGGCGTCCGCGCTGGTGCATGCCTCGTTGCTGCCTGCAAGTGATACCAATAAAGCGGCACCGTTTAAGAAGTGGCCCGCAGCACCGCAGGATCCCGAGACCTTTGAGGTCACGGTGCAGCCCGTCGCGCCCTCGGTCAAGCTGGAGGACGCCGTATACCCCACCATGCCGCAATTCTCTTACGTGACCGACGCGCAGGAGATCCCCTCGTATATGGAGGAGCCCGAAACGATGAACGAGCCGATCGCTCCCGCGGAGGTGGCGCATCCCGGTCCTGCCCCCGTGTTGGATTGGGCACAGACCGAGATCGACGCGCACGACGCGTACAAGCAAGGCTTGATCGCGCAGAGAGAAGAGTTTACGCAAGCGCAGACGGTGCGTCTGACGACCAGTGCCAAGAAATCGATCAGTCTGGGAGCAGACGAGCATTACTATTTCGTGTATTTCTATAACACCGACGATCAAGGCACCTATCTTGGGCATTCCTTGGGTGTGGAATACGGTGCACCCGCTACCGTTCCCGAGGAGCTGCAAACGGCTACCAAGCCTCCCGAGATTGCAGTGGCATACGAATTTGCAGGCTGGGTGGATCAGGACGGTCAGCCGTTGGATCTGAGCTGTCTGACCCAAGACGTCAATGCGTATGCTTCATACGTTACCGTGCCCAGAAAGTATACCGTAACGTGGCAGGCAGGAGACGAGGCGACCGTGGAGCAATGGGAATACGGACAGACGCCCGTGTTTACGGGAACGACCGATAAGTCCCCCTCGGCGCAGTATACCTACACCTTTATCGGTTGGGATAAGCAGTTCTCGCCCGTCACCGCAGACGTGACCTACACGGCACTGTACGATCATACCGAGCGCCGCTATCAGGTAACGTTCGATATGGGCGACGGCACGACCGTGTCCAATGAATTTGTTTACGGCTGGAATCTTTCCGAAATGGTGGCTACGCTGAAAAAGCCTTACCGTGCACCCGACGCTCAGTATACCTATACGTTTGCCGGATGGAAGGACGCACAGGGCAACCTTTACACCGATGCTGCGCAATTCCCGCAGCTGTTGGGCGAAATGCTCTTTACCGCGTATTTTGACCAAACGCTGAATTCTTATACCGTGACTTGGATCGTGGACGGTCAGGTCGTGCAAACGAGCGTACCTTACGGTGAGATCCCCGTTTTCGGTGATGCGTCTGCGGAGGCTCCGTTCAAGCCATCCGATGAGCGCTATCATTATGAATTTGCGGGTTGGGACACCGAGCCAGCCCCGGTAACGGGAGAGGCTACTTACGTTGCGCAATTTGACGCAAGTGTCCGCTATTATCGTGTCGACTTCGTCGTGGAAGGTCAGACGTATACGTTTGAGCTGGAATACGAGCAGCTGCCCGTATTTGACGGAACCCCCGAAAAGGCTTCCGACGTCCAGTATGATTATACCTTTATCGGATGGGATACGGAGCCCGTTCCGGTACGCGAGGACGTGATCTACGTTGCCGAATTCGGCAAGGTCGTGCGCAAATATCCCGTAAAATTCGTGGTGGGCGGAAACGAGTTCACCTCTGAATTTGATTACGGAACCATCCCCGTTTTCCCGGGTTCCGTTCCCACTAAGCCGGACGATGCGGAATATCGCTATGAATTCTCGGGCTGGGATAAGGAGCTTGCTGCCGTGGACGGCACCGCCGTGACCTATCAGGCATGCTTTGACGCCGTTGCACTTGCACCTTCGCAGGACGGTGCGAACGGTAAGCTGACTTTTGATGCTGAAAACGGAAAATACGAGCTGGCTCTGCAAGGCACGCAGGCAGATCTTTCTCTGGTCTTTGATAAGGCAGGGAAGGAGCAGGCTGCTTTGCTGGAGGTCAAGTTCGGTCAAGCCGTACTGGTGTTCCCCAAGGAGCAGATCGATGCATTTTATTTGATGGGCAACGGCATTGGCAGCGTCACTCTTTCTCCCGTGGAGCACGAGGGGCGCGTGTCATACAAGCTTGAGCTGCTGGATGCTGACGGCAATCCGATCCCGTATCTGGTTTCCGAGCTGTCGCTGAAGCTGCCCTATAGCGGTGTATACTCCGGTGACGTCTATCGCCTGAATGCGGACGGCACGCAGACCAAGCTGTCTGCCGAGCACTCGGACGGCTATCTGGTATTCAATGCCATGGAGGTTGGCGAGTTCCTCATCGTAGACAAGTATCTGATTGAAAAGATCCCTGCAGAAAACGGTGTGATCGACGTGATCACCGAGGCGTATGAGGGTGACGTGGTGACGGTTGCGCCCAATCCGGACGAAGGGTACCACGTAGAATCGCTGTTGCTTGAGTATGACGGTCAGCAGATCATGATCGAACAGAAGGACGGCAAGTACACCTTTGTTATGCCGCGCGGAAACGTCAAGATCACGCCCGTATTTAAGGTCGTGGAAGGCGGAACCGTTGCAGAGGTCATCGTTGGTGTCGTAACCGCGCTGCTGATCGTGGCGATCGGTCTGGTCATCGTGGTTGTACTGCGCAGAAGAAAGACCGTTAAGGTTTGATATATCATCCGTAAAGGGCTGTGTCACCGTGACACAGCCCTTTTTAATTGACTTTTGTATGTTTTCTATTGACAAAGAAAGCCTGATGTGTTACAATGAGCCAAGTCCCAAACGCATCAGAACGACAAAAAATAAAGGAGAAAAACATGAAAAAAACACTTGTGATGCTGCTGTGCGGCGTAATGCTGCTGTCCTTGCTTGCAGGCTGTGCAAACAGTGAGCAGAGCGGGGAAGAGACCACCGCAGCGACAGAGGAAGAAAGCTATTGGGTCAGCCCCGCGCTGACAGTCACCGATGAGTTTTCGGGCAAGACTGTGAACATCCTTGTCAACCATGAAATGAATGCGGGCAGCGAGGAGTCCTCTACCGATCCGCTTGAGGATGCGATTTACCGCAGAAACGACAAGCTGGAATCTACTTACGGCATTGAGATCAACACGCTTCTGGATACCGACTACGTCTCTCTTGGCAGCAAGGTGACCAAGGACGTCAGCTCGGGCAACGGTGAATACGATCTGGTTTATCAGCACATGGTCAACTCTGCCACCAACCTTGCAACCAACGGACTTTTGATCGATCTTGGCGATATGGAGTACGTGGATTTTGATCAGATTTGGTGGGACCAGGATGCCAGAGAGGGCTTTACCATCGGTAACCATCAGTTCCTGGCTGTGGGCGACCTGCTGCCTCACACCATGCTGTATTCCGCATGCCTTGCGTTCAACAAGAACCACTTTGATGACCAAGGTCTGGAGTATCCCTACGATCTGGCAAGAGAAGGCGCATGGACGCTGGATGAGCTGAACGCGCTGACTAAGGATCAGACCAAGGATATCAACGGTGACGGTAAGATCGAGTATGAAAACGACTATTTCGGCATGACCTCCTGGCATCTTGCAGGCCCGTTCAACTTCTTCTTTGGCTCGGGCGCAACCTTCTTTACCAAGGATGCCGACAATTATCCCGTTTACAGCGTAGACCAGGACAAGATCCAGAATATCTACGATAAGGTCTATACCACGTTTATGGATAACGATTCTCTTTACATTACCGACGTGGGCATTCACACCGAGGCGTATAAGGTATTTACCCGCGGTCAGGCGCTGTTCTGCTCCTGCTCGCTGACGCAGATCGCGATGACCGAGCACGGTTTTAAGGATATGGCAGACGAGTACGGCCTTGTCCCCCAGCCTAAGTACGATACCAATCAGCAGGACTATATGAGCTTTGTAAACGGTGCGGCTGCCGTTGTGGTCGTTCCCAAGAGCGTGGCGGCTGACAAGCTTAGCTTCGTGGGCTTTGCCATGGAGGCACTTTCGTCCTCGTCCTACTATATGGTGACCGATACCTTGTACGACAAGGTTGCCAAGGCAAAGAACGTACGTGACCAGGAGTCCGCAGAGATGGTGGATATCATCATCCGTAACCGAGTATTTGACTTTGGTTACGCGCACTTCTACAGCAAGGCTTATCCCTGCGCAGTGCTGTTCCAGACCTGCCTTGACGGTAAGAATACCTCTGTTGCAAGTGCGATCAAGAGAACCAAGGAAGCTACCATAAAAAAGGAAATGGATAAGATTTTGAAGGTTTATCAGGGAGATTGATGAATAAGAAAAAACGGGCTGCACTGCAGCTCGTTTTTTTATGGATATGTGTAACAAGTGTAAGAAGGGACGGTTCTCTCTGTTACATTGAAATCTCTTTTAGTATAAGCGTTTTATCGTTTTGTGCGAAACGGAGGACAGGCTCTTGTTACACCGCAAGTTCAGTTTTTGCGTTGGGCTTGCACGCCCGGCGGCGTAACAATGCTCCGTCCACCCGTTACGCGCGCGACTCCTTACCGCTAATGCCACAGCCATGAAAGTTTCGCGATCACTTACCGATCAAATAGTTTATAGGGGAAAATTCGATTGGGGTGTTCGGGTGATTGGCTACGTACTGCGCAAGCTCCTCTTGCGTAACCTGCTGATCGCCAATGTAATACGCTGCATGCGGCTCGCCGTCATTCACGATTTTCCAAAGCGGCTCGTGGATGATCTGTGCACCGTCAAAGTGCAGCCTGTTTTGCCCGTACGTAAAGTCGTCGCCCGTGTGATTCCAAGCATAAGTGCCATCGGCATTCAGATCGTACATAATATGGAACGTGTATGAATACAGGTAGACGGTTTTTTGGTAATAGCGAAGAATCAGAATGCCATCACCGTACTCAAGCATCAGCTCGCTGATCCCATCGGCATCCAAATCTTCATAGGCATACTGTCCATTATTGACTTGATAGAGCGGAATGCCTGCATAGGGCGTTTTGCAATGCCCCAGTAAGGCGAACTGCTCCAAATCGGTGTTATATATTACGCACGAGCCCTCAAACGCTGCTTGATACATTTCTGCTGCGATTTCCTCCTCGGTAAACAGGGGAGTAAACACAAGCCCCGCGCATTTTTCGTTTTCCTCCGCATCCGTGTAGGCGTCGCAGCATTTCCAAGCCTGATTTAATTCCTTGTATTCTTGCTCGGTAATTTCGGTCGCCAGCTCGCCCTCCAGCTTGTAATACTGCTGTACCGCAACGTCGTCCACCCAAACGTGACCGAGCGTTCCAAATTCCACCACAAGCTCGGTTTCGGTACTGCCGGGGACAATGCGATAAACGGCGTGCGAATGGCTGTCAGCTCCATTGCTGCCCAGCTCGTGCAGACAGCCCTGCGCATCGATTCTGCAGGTCTTGCGTGGCTGGTAGCTGCCAAGCAGTGTAGGCGTGCCGTTTGCCATGGATAAGATTGCAACAATGGTATAATCCTCGTTAAGGAAAATCAGCTCGTCCAATCCATCGCGGTTGATGTCCTTGATCGCGTAGCCACAGGTTTGCTTGTAGCGCGGAGAAAACCAATCATCCTGCCCTCTGCCAGCGTATAAGAGATAGGCGGAAGCGAACAGTTTCTCGTAAAGTTCCTTGTCAAAACGATCGTAGATTCCCAGCTCAGCGGCGTAGTCATGGTCTTCGTCTTTTCCGTTGTCATATCGCTGGCAGATGCGAATGATGTCGCGGTATACGTCGATCATCTCATCGTAATTGACGTGGGCGGATTGGGTTTGATGCGTTTGTTGTATTTCGAAAAGCTCCAAAAAGTCGGAAAACTCGCATTCGCACGAGCATAACGCAAAAAGCATGATCAAACAGAGCAAAAAGGCTATAATTTTTTTCATAAATCCTCACAAATTCGTCCGGTAGTGTTTGTGTTTTATGTATTGGGGGCGGTGTAAATATAGGTTTTTCCAAGCAGCTTTTGGAGAATGGGAATATGCACAAATGCATAGCCAAGGCATGCACCCGAAAGATTGAAAATAAAATCGTCCACGTCAAGGCTGCCCATGCGAAGAAGCGGCTCTGCCAGCTCCACGAAAAGCACGATACCAAAGCAAAGGGCTAAAACCTTCCAAAATTTTCTGAACCAAGCGAACATGCAGGGCAAAAAGCAGCCCATAGGGAATAGCACGATCAGATTGCCGACCAGGTTTTTGACCACGATATCCGCGTTGATGGTATCGTTTTTCAGCCTTACGATATAGTCGTAAACGGTTTTGAAGGGAATAAAATTCGAGCGGCTGAAAAACTCCCCGATTGTGGCTTCGGTGTTGATGTGCCTGCCGTCCAGCAGCAGAAATTTTACCAAAGCAAGGCAATAGATCACAAAGAATACGTACAGCAGAATTTTGACGGTCTTTCTCATTTTTTCCTCCCAAGCGGTGTGATACTGTCACTATATCACACCGAAAAAGTCTTGTCAATAAGGTGGGGAAAAGTAATTTTCAGGGTGCAAAATTTGCCTTTGGGTGGGGGATTTTCACCCGTCCCATAGGGCGGATTTCATTTGACCGTTGAGATGTTATGTGAGCAAACCGTTTCCGTTCTTTTTGGCAAAATTGCCGCAAAGAAGAACATATTTGCTACGCAAATTAAAACGGCGTGGGAGTGTTTCGCTCGTTGCGACGAGCGACTTGGGGCGCTGCCCCAAGACCCTGCGACCTTTTTGGAAAAAGGTCGATCAAAAACTTTTATAAAAGAGGCGTCATAAACTTAAGCCTCACCGTTTTTGCGCAAAAACTATTGACAAAAGGGGAAATAAAATATATAATGAAAGGAGTGTTGTTATTACGTTACAATGAAAGGATTTATCCATGAAATACGAGCATTTACAAGTTGAAAAAAAGTGGCAGGAATATTGGGCGGAGCACGAAACCTTCAAGACCGACGTGTGGGATTTCTCCAAGCCTAAGTTCTACGCACTGGATATGTTCCCGTACCCCTCCGGCGTAGGTCTGCACGCAGGTCACCCCGAGGGCTATACCGCAACCGACATTATCTCCAGAATGAAGAGAATGCAGGGCTACAACGTGCTGCACCCCATGGGCTACGACTCCTTCGGTCTGCCCGCAGAGCAGTATGCGGTCACCACGGGCAACCACCCCAACGGCTTTACCCAGGAGAACATCAAGACCTTCTCCGCGCAGCTGCGCGAGCTGGGCTTTGACTATGACTGGTCCAAGATGATCGCCACCAGCGACCCCGATTTCTATAAGTGGACGCAGTGGATCTTCAAGCAGCTGTATCTGGACGGCTACGCACAGTATATCGACATGCCCGTGAACTGGTGCGAGGAGCTGGGCACCGTGCTTTCCAACGATGAGGTCATCGATGGCAAGTCCGAGAGAGGCGGCTATCCCGTTATCAGAAAGAACATGAAGCAGTGGGTCATCAACCAGCCCGCATTTGCAGAAAAGCTGCTGGAGGGTCTTGAGGAGATCGACTGGCCCGAATCCACCAAGCTCATGCAGAAGAACTGGATCGGCAAGTCCACCGGTGTGGAGGTTAAGTTCCGGATCGTGGGCGGCGGCGAGTTCTCTATCTTTACCACTTGCATTGAAACCATCTACGGTATCACCTTTATGGTACTTGCGCCCGATGGCGAGGTGACCAAGAGTCTGCTTGACAAAGTGCAGAACAGAGAAGAGGTACAGGCATATATCGACGAAACGCTCAAGAAGAACGATATGGACCGTACCGAGCTCAACAAGACCAAGTCGGGCTGTGAGCTCAAGGGCGTGACCTGCATCAACCCCGTAAACGGCAAGGAAGTGCGCATGTTTATTGGCGACTTCGTGCTTGCAAACTACGGCACGGGCGCAGTTATGGCTGTTCCTTCGCACGACCAGCGTGACTTTGAGTACGCGATCGCGCACAATATCGATATGATCCAGGTTATCGACGGTGACGAAAAGCTGGGACATGCAGACGTGTCCGAAAAGGCGTTTGAAAAGCAGGATTACCTTGGCAAGGGCTACCGCCTGATCAATTCCGAGGAATTCACCGGATTGACCGTGGAGGAGGCAAAGGAAGCTATCACCTCTAAGCTCGAGGGCATGGGCGTTGCCAAGAGAACCGTCAACTACCACTTCAGAGAGTGGATCTTCGCGCGCCAGCGTTACTGGGGCGAGCCCGTTCCCGTGGTACACGGTGAGGACGGCGAGGTACACGTGCTGCCCGACGAGGAGCTGCCGCTGATCCTGCCTGAGCTGGATAACTACAAGGGCGAGGGCGGCAAAGCACCCCTGGAAAATGCAACCGAGTGGAAGCAGTACGATCAGAACGGCATCAAGGGTAAGAGAGAGACCTCTACCATGCCCGGTTCTGCAGGCTCGAGCTGGTATTTCCTGCGCTATATCGATCCCCACAACAACGATGAATTTGCAAATCAGGAGCTGCTCAAGCACTGGATGCCCGTTGACCTTTACATCGGCGGTCCCGAGCATGCGGTAGGTCACTTGATGTATTCCAGAATCTGGAACAGATACCTGTATGATAAGGGACTTGCTCCCACCAAGGAGCCCTTCCAGAAGTTAGTGCACCAGGGCATGATCCTTGGCGCAAACGGCATCAAGATGGGTAAGCGTTTCCCTGAGTATGTTGTTAACCCCAGCGACGTTGTCAGAGATTACGGTGCAGACACCCTGCGTCTGTACGAAATGTTCATGGGCCCGCTGGAGGTTTCCAAGCCCTGGAGCGACGCAGGCGTTGACGGCGCACGCAGATTCCTCAACCGCGTATGGGCATTCTTTACCGAGGCAGAGAACGTCGTAGACGGTGAAGTTCCCGCGCTGGAAAAGGTTTACCACAAGAGCGTTAAGAAGATTACCGAGGACTTTGAGAAGCTGGCGTTCAACACCGCTATCTCGCAGATGATGATCTTTGTCAATGCTGTATATAAGGAAGGCAAGTGCCCCCGCGCGTACGCAGAAGGTTTGATCAAGATGCTGTCCTGCATCTGCCCGCACATCGGCGAGGAGATCTGGCAGATCCTTGGTCACGATAACACCATCGCATACGAGCCTTGGCCCACCTACGACGAGGCTAAGACCGCAGACGACACGGTTGAGGTTGCCGTACAGATCAACGGCAAGCTGCGCGCTACCATCATGCTGCCCGTAGGCTGCTCCAAGGAGGACGCCATCGCCACGGCAAAGGCTGATCCCAAGATCGCAGAGCAGATCGAGGGCAAGACCATCGTCAAGGAGATCTCCGTGCCCGGTAAGATCGTCAATATCGTGGTCAGATAATAAATCATAAAATAAGTTTATAAGAATCCCAAAGCCATTTCCACATCGGAGGTTGCTTTGGGATTTTTGCGCTTGCCAACTCCTGTCATGCGCACAATGCACAAAATACCTTGACAAAGTGTAGGATTTATAGTAAACTATATGTGATGGTCGTGTTGGATGCGTGATGAACCGATAAATAACCATAGACATGACTGTTTACATCTATAAATGAGTTGGAGGTTTTTATGAAACGGATTCTAATCATTATGTTAATATCAGTCTTGCTCGGATTATCCGCGTGCGCCAATCCCACAGATACTGTTAATCATACCGAATTTGTCGCGATTGTTGTGAATAATGTATCTGAATACGTCAAAGAGTCGTTTGCACTTGAAAACCGCACATACGGTGCTTATTACGATGGAAGCAAATTGACCGATCTTTCATGCCCTAAAGAGCGAGTGTTTATCATTAGCACCCAAAAAGATTTTGATGCTGTTTTTGATGATGAATTTGTACAGCTAACTCCTGATTTTGATTCGGAATTATATGTTTTATATACTTTTACAACTTTGTACCATAATGAATTTATAATAGATTCCGCAACTGTATCTGATCAAGCGCTGTATGTGCAGTATCACTTGAAATCCGAAATTGTCTCCGGAGAGGAGCTAACCAATGCTGCTCGCCCGTTTCAACGCTATGTGCTAATCAAAATGAAAAGAATTGATGTCAATTCAGTAATCTTTATTGATACAGATTTAGGAGGAAAATCATGAAAATCAGTCGTTTATTAGCTGCGGTTCTTACGTTTTCTATACTGTATTCAGTTGTTTTCAATATCGTTGTTGTCGCGCAATCTATGCTGCTGACACACAGAATTCTCAAATAACTAAAACCTTTGAAGCTAATATTCCGTATTTTGTTGTTGTATCAGCCTATGACCCGTCATCGAGTTCATCCGTTGGGAAGTTTCGCTTGGTGTTCTCTTGATGGCTGAGAATTATTAAATAAATAATAAAACTGTGACGGATGATGATCGCTGTAATTATTGCTGCTGAATAAAAAACAAAAAACTTTTGCGCAACCCCTTGACATTCTAAAACGTTTGGTGTATAATACCAAAGGATATAACGGAAGTTATGTTTAATTCACTCTTGGCAGACGCGAGGGGAGGGAAATAGATAATGGCAGAAGTAAGACTCAAGGAAGGCGAAACTCTGGACAGCGCCCTGAGACGTTTCAAGCGTCAGATGGCTCGCTCCAACGTTCTTGCCGAGCTCCGTAAGAGAGAATGCTACGAGAAGCCCAGCGTAAAGCGCAAGAAGAAATCTGAAGCAGCGCGCAAGAGAAAGTATAAGTAATTATAGCAATCAAGAGGTTAAGCCAAGTGCTTGACCTCTTATTGTTTTTGCGCACCATGCTTTAGTCACAAAATTGCGTGACGGGATTTGTTTAAGGTGCTGAAAAGCGGCGGGGGCGGTTGACAATAGTAGAGATATTGTGTATAATAGTCAGGACGGAGAGATCCGAATTTTTGAAAACGAGGTAAGACATCTATGAAAAAGATCCTTTCCATGCTGGTGCTGGCGGCAATGCTGCTGTCCGCTCTGGCAATCGCGTCTTCTGCCGAAGAGTACGATTACGTCAATCAGGCAGACTATTATGAACACAAGGCAGTCAAGGCAGATGAAGTTTATGACTGCGAGGCAGGCATTGCTTCTACGACGTGGAAGGTGCCGTATCTGCCCGTAACTCCCGCGATGGATGGTAAAATCAGCGTTGGCGAGTATGAGAGATTTGAAAATTATGAGGACTATTTGTTCTACGCAATGCGTACCAACGGCGGTCAGAACTCCGTAGATGAATTCTACGCATTCTTGGACGCTGCAAAGCCCGGTTTCTTTGATGCATACTGGGGCTGGGACGGTCAGTACCTGTACATGGCGTTTAACATGGACTGCTTTGACGGTTACTTCTGTGACCCCAGCGTTCACGGTGCTTCCTATCTGTACGCTTGCACCGCAGTGCAGTTCGGCCTTGGCCGTGCAGACGCTGAATACAGACAGTTCAGCGAGACCGGCTTTGGTATCAACCCCGAAGGCAACACCGGTGTGACCACCAAGTGGCTGGGTAACTACATTCCCAACGATACCCAGGACGTTGCAGGCGAATATAACGAAACCACCAAGAGACTGACCATTGAATTCAGAGTCAACCTCCAGCTTGCGCTGGATATGGACGAGACCGTCAAGAACGGTGACCAGGCTAAGATGTGCTGGCTGCTCAGCGTCGGCGGCGACGGTGACAACCTCAGATGTAAGCAGGTTTCCTTCTGCCACGGTATCGGCGGTACGCAGTCCAACAAGGCTGCACAGTATTTTGCAACCATTACCTTTGACGGTCTGCCTGCTGACAAGGAGATCCCGATTGAGGAACGTGTAGAGATCAGCGAGATCGACCAGGAATACGATCTGCGTGACTTTGTCGTGCTGTCTCAGGACGATGCGATCAGCACCTTCTCCGGCAACAACGCAACCATTGAAAAGATCACCGAGGGTGACGAGTCCTTCATGAGAATTACCGCTACCGGTGACGAGGCATACGTTTACGGTAACAAGTATCCTGTCAGCGTAAGCAGCGATACCAAATACGTTGTGATCAAGTACCGCACCACCTCCACCAAGGCAAACAATACCGGTATCATTTATAAGTCCACAACGCTCAAGGAATATAACCTGGAGGCTACTGCATACGAAGAGATCAAGGCTGACGGTCAGTGGCACTATCTGTACATCGATATGAACGGTGAGGAGAATTGGCAGGACTGGATCGTATCTCTGGGTATCGTTCCTTTCGTAGCGACCGAGGGCATTGCAGGTGAATCTATTGATATTGCATGGATCAAGTTCTATCACATAGATCCTTGGGATATTCCCGAGTACGAGGAGGACAGAAAGGCTACCGCTCCCACGACCGAGGAAGTCACCACCGAGCCCGTTGTTGAGACCACGGAAGAGATCACTACCGAGGCTCCCCAGACCGAGGAAGTGACCGAGGCTCCCGAAAAGAAGGGCTGCGGCAGCGTAGTCGGAGGCGCATTTGCAGTTGTTGCGCTTATGACTGTTGCATTCGTTGCAAAGAAGAAGGAAGACTAATCCTTATTTGAAATCGAATAAAATCGCGGTGTCAAGCTTTAGCGAAAGCCTCATAGCGAAGTTTTAGAAAAAAGCACTTATGATAACGAAAAATCGTTTGTCATAAGTGCTTTTGCGTTGTTTTGGGAAAGGTTATTCCCGATCGTAATGAATTGACGCCTTGCGTCATGAATTGAAGCCTTTCGGCTTCATGATTTGAAAACTGCGTTTTCATGAATTGAATTGCCCTGTTTTTAATGCCGCAGGCAATTCATGCGCTGCA
>JAZOVZ010000017.1:0-15134 GCA_045658965.1 Eubacteriales bacterium | reverse complement strand
AAGTTTCGCTGTCTTTCGGTCGCCCTCGCGACCTTGAATATTCTACCACTTTCCTCCCCTTTTGTCAAGTATCTTGTTCGCCAAAGTGTATAGGTTTTTAAGATTGTTTTTGTATAGGTTGCACAAGGCGATGTGCGACATGGGATAATAAAAGCCCTCGGGCGAGCCGAGGGCTTTACTTGGGGTGTTTTGTTGTGGGTTACACTGCGCAAACCGGTTCCCTTCTTTTTGAGCAAGAAGCCGCAAAAAGAAGCAAAAACGGCGTTAAGAGTGTTTCGCGCCTGCGGGCGCGACTTGGGGCGCTGCCGGTTAAGTTTTGGATGCTGACTTCGCAGAAGTTCAGCATCAGGTGGCGTCAGAAACACTCGCAAGCAAAACGACATTCACACGCCACCATGCTTTTCGAGAAAAGCGACGCAAAAGCTTTCAATCTGTAATGCGTTATTTAAGTTCGACGACGGTCACGCCGCTATCGCCCTCGCCGTACTGTCCGCGGCGGAAGGATGCGACACGCTTATCGGTACGCAAAAAGTTCTGCATTGCCTGACGCAAAGCACCCGTTCCCTTACCGTGAATGATGCGCACGGTGCGGAAACCGTACAGGATCGCGCTGTCCAGATATTTATCCACGGCAAACCAGGCTTCGTCACCGTTCATACCGCGCAGGTCGATCTCGTCCTTGAAGTCATGATTCTTCTGCACGCTGTAGGTAGACACCTTATTCTTTTTGCCGTCCTTGGTCAGCGTTGCCTCTTCTATGACAAGCTTCAGATCCTTGACGTTGACGCGCGTGGTCAGAATACCCGCCTTGATCTGCGCATTGCCGCTCTTATCCGGCACCTCGACCACAACGCCCTTGGTACCCAGCGAACGAATGATAACCTCGTCCCCCTTGCGCAATGCTCTGGGCAGCACGTAGTTCTTATCGTCCTCGTCCTGCTTTTGCACAGGATCGAATTTGTCGCCGTTCTGCTTCAGATGCTCGCGTACGGCACGCTTTGCCGCGTCCATTTCCTCGCCCATCTTGGCACTATCCTTGGACTTGCGGATCTTTTCCATCTGATCCAGAATGAAATCATAAGACGCCTTGGCACTCTGCACCATGGAATTTGCCTTGACGCGGGCAGCCTCCAGCTCCTTATCGGCACGTGCGACCTGCTCGGCAATCTTTTTTTCGGATTGCTTTTTGAATTGCTCGTATTCGGTGCGCAATCTTGCAGCCTCTTCTCTGTGCTGCTCCATTTCCATACGGCTTTGCTCCAGCTGACCGATGACGTCCTCAAAATGACGGTTATCGGCACTGATCAGCTCCTGCGCTCTGCCGATAATATCGGTAGAAAGTCCCAGCTTTTCGGAAATGGCAAACGCGTTGGATTTACCGGGCGTACCGATGATCAGCTTATAGGTGGGACGCAGGGTTTCCACGTCAAACTCACAGGATGCGTTGCGCACGCCGGGCGTGTTGAGTGCAAACGCCTTGAGCTCCGCGTAGTGGGTAGTGGCAGCGCACATCGCACCTGCGGCACGCACCGACTCGATGACCGACACGGCAAGTGCCGCGCCCTCGACGGGGTCTGTACCCACGCCAAGCTCGTCAAACAGCACCAGCGTATGCTCCCCGACCTGCTTCATGATATCCACGATATTGACCATATGCGAGGAGAAGGTGGAGAGCGATTGCTCAATGCTCTGCTCGTCGCCAAGGTCTACCAGCACAGCGTGCAGCACGGGCACCACGGATTCCTGATCCGCGGGGATATGCAAGCCGGACTGCGCCATGAGCGCAAACAGACCCAGCGTTTTGAGCGTAACCGTTTTACCGCCCGTGTTGGGACCGGTAATGATCACGGTATCGTATCCGCACTCACCGCCAAGCGCGACGTTGATGGGCACGACGCGATCGCGATCGATCAGCGGATGACGCGCGCGCACCAAACGGAAAGTACCGTCCTCGGAAAGCGCAGGTGCGGACGCATGCATGGCAGCAGACAGCTCCGCGCAAGCGAAGCAATACGAAAGAGTTACAATATTATAATAATTGAGTGTTAAAATACCGGTTGCGTTGCTGACCGCCTCGGAAAGCTCGGCAAGGATGCGCTCGATCTCATGCTGTTCCTTGGATTGCAGCACGCGCAGCTCGTTATTTGCTTCGACCACCGCCATGGGCTCGATAAACAGTGTTGCTCCCGAAGATGAGGTGTCGTGCACCAGACCCTTGACCTCGTTTTTATACTCGGTCTTGACCGGGATGACGTATCTGCCGTTACGGCTGGTCACAATATTCTCCTGCAGGTACTTGGCATGCGTGCCGCCCTGCACGTACTTTTGCAGCGTTTCCTTGATGCGGCTGTTGGTCGAACGGATCTTACGGCGAATGTCCGCCAAGGCGGGCGACGCCTCGTCCGCGATCAGATCCTCTGCCACGATGGCGCGCGTGATGCGCTCCTCCAAATGGCGGTCGGGACTCAGACGGTCAAAGATCTCGTCCAGCACGGTGTCAAAAATGTGATTACCGTGGCAATAATCCACCAACAGACGCGCGGTACGCAGCACGTTGGCTACGTCGAGCAGCTCTCGCGGCGAGAGCACCGCGCCCTTATCGGCGCGCTCGCAGATCTCGCCCACGTCGCGCACGTACCCAAACGAGGGCGTGCCCTTGACGTCAAGCAGCCTTTTTGCATCGGTGGTTCTTCTTTGTCTGCGCAAGATCTCATCGGGATCGTCCGAGGGCGAGAGCGTGATTGCCATGGCGCGCGCACCGTCGGTGTGAGCGTGCTCGGCAAGCATGGCGCAGACCTTATCAAATTCTAAGGTTTGTAGGGTTTTACTTGAAAATGCCATCATTCATTCCTCTTGGCGATTGAACAAGGCATTTGCGAAGCGGTTTTACTGCTCGCAAGACTCGCAATCGGAGCAATCGCTCTCCGATGCGGCAATGCCATCCTGATATTCTGCAACCTTGACCATCACAGCGCACTCAATACGCTTGCGGAACAGCTCGCAGCCGTATTCGTACACGCCCTTGATCGAGCCTGTTGCATGGTATGCGTTTGCTGCGCAGCCACCCGAGCAATACATTCTTGCCCAGCAATCCGCGCAATCGGGTCTTGCATATGCGTTGCACAGCTTGAACTCGTCACGCAACGCGGTATTGGTCACGCCCGTCCAAAGGTCGCCCAGCTTATATTCCTCCTCACCGACAAACTGGTGGCAGGGGTACAGGTCGCCCCAAGGGGTGACAGCCATATACTCGGTGCCCGAGCCGCAGCCGCTGATGCGCTTGTAGACGCAAGGACCGTGCTCTAAGTTGAGCATGTAATGATAGAAGGTAAAGGGCTTGCCCTCTCTGCGACGCTCGATCTGCGCCTTGGCAAGAATTTCGTACTGCTCAAACAGCACGGGCAGATCCTCTGCTCGAAGGGCGTAAGGATCCTCGGGTGCGCAGACCACGGGCTCCATGGAGAGCTGGTCGAAGCCGAGATCGATCATATGGAAAATGTCGTTGGTAAAGTCAAGATTGTTACGCGTATACGTGCCGCGCAGGTAGTAGCCGTTGCCCTCGCGCTTTTCTACAAAGTGCTGGAACTTGGGCACGATGGTCGCGTAGCTGCCCTTACCGTTGACCGTCTTGCGCAGTCTGTCGTGCACCTCTTCTCTGCCGTCCAGAGAAAGCACGACGTTGTGGCACTCGCGGTTTGCCCACTCGATGACCTCGTCATCGACAAGCACGCCGTTGGTGGTCAGCGTAAAGCGGAAATTCTTATTGTGCTCCTTTTCGATGCTGCGTGCGTATGCCACGATCTCCTTGACCACGTCAAAGTTCATCAGCGGCTCGCCGCCAAAGAAGTCTACCTCCAAATTGCGGCGCGTGCCGGAGTGCTTGATCAGAAAATCGATGGAAGCCTTACCGACCTCAAGCGACATCACGGCTCTGTCACCGTGATATTTGCCCTGCGCAGCAAAGCAATATTCACAGTTGAGGTTGCAGGTGTGCGCCACGTGCAGGCAAAGTGCCTTGACGACCGTGTTTCTGTTCTTGAAGTCAAACGCCTTGTCGCGGTAAACGTCGGGCGCGAACAGCTTGCCCTGCTCGGCAAGTGCGGTAATGTCGTCATAGCACTCGACAAGCTCTGCTTCGGTCACGTCCTCGCGCTCGCCGTATTTTGCCATCATCGCATCAACGATGGTCTGCTTGTCGTTTGCCTCATACATGGCAATCATATCGTATGCGATCTCGTCCACGCAATGTACCGAGCCGCTGTAAACATCCAATACAATATTGTATCCGTTTAATTTATACTGGTGAATCATTTTTAACTATACCCTTCTCAAAAGTAACGGGGCTACGGCAAATTGCCTCAGCCCCGTTCATTGGACTATGTAATTAGTCCTTGTTAGCCTCGCATTCCTGGTTAGCAACGCCGCAAGAGGTCTTGCAAGCGGACTGGCAGGAGGTCTGGCACTCGCCGCAACCACCGTTGTTTACGCTCTTAGCGAGATCACGGGTCTGGATAGTCTGAATTCTCTTCATGATAAATATCTCCTTATTAGAATAAGCTTAACAGATGTATTATAGCATCCAAAGCGGTTTTTGTCAATAGGTTGTGAGAAAAAACAATGCAAATGGTGATATGTAGAATATGCATGACAAGGACGCGGGCGATCACATATTTCGGCATAGCCCAAATTCTTGCCCCTACGGTTATACATGGACAGTCGGCAATTTCAAAATAGTATCCGTCCTGTGTCATCCTGAGCGGAGTATGAAAGCCCGATGGTATCGCGCTGTTTTATTAATACTTTCATTCGGGATTTCATACGAAGTCGAAGTTTTGCGAAATGTAACAAAGTGGAATGGAGCAAAACCGCAAGCGCGAAACGCGCACAGCGGGATCTCTAATGAATTTGCGGGATGTCTGCTCAGCCTTGGTTACATTTTTCTCATATCCCATACCGCACACATTCAAATGTTTCTTTGTGCAGGCGGCGTATTGCAAACCGCTTAGAGATCCCTTCCTCGGTCGTGCGCAAAACGCACTTCCTCGTCGGTTTTGCTTCATTCCGTTGCTTGCAACTTCATTTCGCAAAACTTCGACTCAGTCGCGTTGCTCCTTCGCTCAGGATGACACTCGAGGGATACACATCCCTCCACGATTGCAAAATCCCGTGACCGATTTTGGTCACGGGATCGTTTTTTATTCTATCAGCAAGCTCTTCTCTCCCCACTCGGCGATTGCCTTGGTAAGCAGGCGCCCATATTCGTCCTCGGAGAGGCGATAGTGCGCCATCAACTGCTTTTTGGCAACTGCGGGGCGTTTTTCGATATAGTGTCACAGGGGGCGGTTCTCCGTGACACCTGCGGTGTTACCGAGAACTGTCCCCTGTGACGCGTGGAACTCGGGCATAACGAACAACTTAAATCGAGTGCACAGAGAACCGTTCCCTGTGTTCTACTTGACAAGATCAACAACCCATGCTATAATAGGTGCGTCAATCATTACTAATCAATATCAGTAAACACGAAGGTCATTTTTATTTTGGGAGAAAGAAAATGAAAAAGATAATATACTTGGTGGTCGGTAGCCTTTTGATTTTGGGAACGTTCGTGGCTTGTGCGAATTGTGATCATGTTTGGATCACCGAAACCACCCCGGCAACCTGCACCGTGCCCGGCTTTGATACCGTTACCTGCCAGCTTTGCGGCATGAGCGAAATCAAAAATGAAACCGCACAGATTGCGCATTCCTACAACACCGTCTATTCCTATGACGACAGCAACCATTGGATTGGCTGCGCCGGTTGTGATCAAACCAAGGACAGCGCGCCTCACACCTTTAACAATGACGATATTTGCACCGTCTGCAGCATTCTCGTGCCCCCAACACCCGGAATCCTTTATCAAATTTCTGCCGACGGCACTTATGCCGAGGTTGTCGGATACAGGGGCGACGCAACAAAGCTCAAAATCGCAGAGGAATACGAGGGGCTTCCCGTTACGCATATTTTGCCCGAGGCATTTTACAACAATGATAAAATCACAAGTGTCATCATTCCCGACAGCGTAATCATCATTGACGACGCAGCATTCTGCGGGTGCTCCTTCCTTTCTTCTGTCAAATTCGGAAACAACGTCACTACGATCGGTAATAATACGTTTGCCGCATGCGTAAGTCTTACCACAGGTGTAATCCCCGACAGCGTGACAAGCATTGGGTATTCCGCATTCGATTCCTGCAACTCCTTGACCAAACTCGTGATCGGAAACGGTATGACCTGTATTGGCGAAAATACATTTACATGGTGCATCAATCTTACCACGCTCATTGTCGGCGACAATGTGGAAACAATTTGTTCTTGTGCGTTTGCAAATTGCAGCGACCTTGCTACGATTGTGATTCCCTCCGGTGTGACAACGATTGAACGATCCGCATTCTATGATTGCTCCGACGTGACCGACATATATTATGAAGGTAGCGAGGGAGAGTGGAATAATATTCGCATTGATGCCAATAATTTCGAGTGGAGTAAGCCAACCGTTCACTACAACTACGTAGCACAACCGGAAACGAATACTCCGTAAAGCATACCGCAAATCATCGAAAAATCCCGTGACCCAAATCGGTCACGGGATCGTTTTTTATTCTATCAGCAAGCTCTTCTCTCCCCACTCGGCGATTGCCTTGGTAAGCAGGCGCGCGTACTCGTCCTCGGAGAGGCGGTAGTGCGCCATCAATTGCTTTTTGGCAACTGCGGGGCGTTTTTCGATATAGTCGCGGATGACGTTGATATAATACATCCACGAGGGTCTTGCGCCGTCGTAGGGCGTTGCCGTGCCGTCGGTGCACTTCCAGCGGTCAAGCTGCAGCTGCATGACGGGGGCGACCGTGTCCACGATCTCTTCCAGGATGGGTCCCGACGCCTCGGGTGCGTAATACACCTCGGTCAGCCAGATATAACGCATCAGGAAACGCTCGCGGAATTCGGGATTGCCCATCAACCCGTTGATCAGAATGCCGATGACCGAGCCGTCACTGACCGCACCGTGCAGGTTGGTGTCCACGTTGGAATTGAGCCCGACGCCGTGGTCGGTATCCACCACGCAGAAGCGCCACTTGGTATCCTGCCCCGAAATGCTGTTGGGGTTACTGTTGCGCCAGACCTTGACGTTATTGTTGGGCCAGTCGCTGCAGTTGAGATAGATCTGCGCGCAGAAATAGTCGATCAAATTATCGGTATCCACGCGATCGCAAACGTACTTGTAATGCACGGGGTCGGAGAGATCGTGCTCCTGCGCGTAGCGGAACAAGTGGTTAAATTCGTCCGCGTCACGCTGCTCTCCGTGTGTCAGCAGATACTCAAACTTGATCACGGGAATGGGGTACGGGCACTCAAGAACTGCAAGGTCTTCCTCGGGCACGCCGTAAATGGTTTCAAAATACTTTTCGTCAAAGCGTTCGCGTGCGTTATAAATGCCCCAGAACTCACCGTTGATGAACACGAACACCGGCTTATACGCCATGCTCTCGGCGTGCAGCTTAGAGTCAAGGCGGGCGATGTACGCGTCACCGATATGCGAGCGCGAGATGGTGCAGCCCGAGTTGTCACCGCCGCCGTTGCGGAGCAGCAGTCTGCGGTAATACACGGTATCATCCCCCGTTGCGGTGGGGGTTGCATATTCGCCAAAGATGTTATAATTAAAGGCATTCAGGTTCTCGGAAACCTCGGGGTTGGCGTTCTCGCGGAACAGAATACGGAAGGATTTTTCGGTCATGCCCAAAGAGCCCTTACCGTTCAGCGCGATCTCCACGAAAGAGGAAAACTCGCAGGTATTTTCGGTAAAATACTCCAGATACGCCCCAATGCGCTCGTGTCCCTCCGAGTAATTCATGTAAATATTCTTGCCCGTCGGGTCTGTGCTGATAAAGTCCGAGGGCTGCACGGCAAGACAGAATACGTCCAGCTCGTCCGCGCGGATATCCTTGCCCACAAAGTAGGTCTGCGTGGTCACGGGTGTGGAGTTCTTGCCGTTGGTGGCGTAAGCACGCACCGTCCACGCGCCCATTTGTGAGAGCACGTTGGGCGAATACGCATTTCCCATGGCGAGAACATTATTCTGCGTCAGCTCACCCCACGCCATTTGCGTGGTGTCGGTCAGCAATAAGGGCTCTGCGTACTGCTCGGCAAGCACGGTGCGCGGATCTGCACCATTGATCGTGTAGAACACGGTATAGCCCGCAGGCGCGGTCATGGTAAGCGAAAATTCCTCGTCGTAAAAGCCGCTTTGATGCGAGAAGACAACCTCTGCCGCCATGGTGTGCACGGTGGTATTGACGTCACCCTGTGAGGTCTGCGGGCGGATCTGTCGCAGGATCGCGGTAGAGGCAAGGGTCAGGTCAACGGTGTCAAAGGGGGCGTAGGGCGAATCCGCGTCACGGCGGATCAGCGTACTCTTGGACGCTCCGCTGACGTAGTTGCGAATTGCACCGCTATCCACGGTATGCGCGGAAAGGTAATCCACCACGCCGCTCTGTCCCCCGATCGGTCTGTCGTATTGCAAAGCAGTTCCAACGGGAGCTACGACAAGGCGCAGGTCGGTGGTGGTCAACAGCATATTGGGTCTGACGGCATCGGCTTGGTCGATCTGCAAGGCGGGCTGTGCAAGCTCGGTCTCGGTTGCCTGCCCCTGCACGAGATAGTAGCCTCCCGCGGGTATGACCGCGCCGTACGGCAGCGGGTATTCGTGCCACACGTAATCACCGCCGCAGACAAAGATGGAAAGCCCCTGCAGCGCAAGGTCTACCCTGCCGGTATTATAAAAGCAAACGTAGCTGTACGCCACGGGTGCGCTTTTGCCGGTTGCTCCTGCATACACCGACGAAATGATCAGCTTGGAAAAATCGGCATTCTTGTCAAGGTCGTCTGCCGTGGGATAGTCCTCGTCGGGCACAAAAATCTCGGTCGTCTGCTCCTCGCCGGAGCCTTCACCGCCCTGCTCGCCCGGCAGTATCTGCCCCGAGCATGCGCCAAGCAACGTGCAAAGTGCCAGGATCGCACATAGTATTTGTAAGGTTCGGATCGGTTTCATATCGGTCCTCCATGGGTTAAATTTGCCAGATAAAGTCTGCTGCCATTTGATCGGATATCGCGCTCTGCGCCAGCTCTTCCAGCTCGGGGCGCGCTGCGGCGATGGCTTGCCAGTAAGGCTCGGCAAGGAAGAAAAATCCGCTCATGAGATAGAGATTGCGCAAGCCCGCGCGAATTTCCACGCGCAGCTTTTGCACCAGATTTTCGGGAGAAAGCGCGTTTTCGGGGTATACGGTGGACTCGCTGAACGCGTCCCCGACGTTGCCGACAAGTCCGAGATGCGTTTTGATGGAATGGGTGATCGCCTGCTCTGCCCCGGCAGCGGTAAAGCTCGCATCCTCAAAATGCGCCTCACCCACGCGAACAAGCAGATTCGGGAACGCGGCTTTGATGCGCGCGATATCAACGCCGTGACGGCAATCACCGTTGTGCATGACCATGATGCCCGGCGTCATACCCTTTGGCACGGTCTTTTCGATGAATTGCAAGATCGCGTCGCATTGCACGTCGCTCCATGCATGCCAAAGTGCGTCACCCTCGGTCGCATTCGCAAAAATCTCGGGCGCGGAAAGGTGCGCATAGCGCGGATATTTTGCATAAAAAGCATGCATGCAAGCGTCACAGCAGCAGCCCTGCAGGGCAGGTCCCCAAGGACCGACGCGCAAGTCGTCATCATAAAAAAGCTGCGTAAAGCCCATGTCCTGCAGCTCTTCTGCCACGGCACGGCTTTCCTTGATCATCGCTTCACAGCGCACGCAGGAGGTAAAGGGCACGATTTGCCCCTGTGCATTCACTCTTCCCTGCCAATGCGCAGGGATTCCGGGGTCACCCGCACCGCCATTGAGTGCACCGCCGCCGTGTCCAACCGGCACGGTCAAAGCCTGCACGCAAAAGCCGTGGCTTTCAAGCAATTTCTTTGCCGCCAGCGTCTCTTCGCGCGTGGCAAGCACATTGCCGTAGGCATAGGTATCAAGCCAGACGGTCTCCACGCCTGCAAGCTTCATCAGCGCAATGCGCTGCTCCGAGGTTGCGGGGTCAAGGATCTCGCTCGGAATAAAGTCGTAGTGAAAATGCAACGTATTACTCATTCTGTTTCCTCCACAACGTACAAGGTCTCGGGCATACCGCCGCTCGTGCTGTGCAGCTCGGTGCCACTTTGCTGCAGCGCTCCAAATGCCTCAATTATTTCGTTTGTAAGCATCTCTCCCGGCACAACAAGCGGAATGCCCGGAGGGTACGCCCACACGTATTCGGCTGCCACGTAACCGTCTGTAAGTGCTGTCGGGACGCTGATGCGCGGCAGGTCGGCAACTTGCCAGGGAGCGTACACCGCATGCAGCTGAGGCAAGGTGGGGGTATAGGCGGATTGGTTTGCTTCTATCCGAATGTCAATCTCGCAAAGCGCACGTGCAAGCCGCTCAAAGCCTTGATCGGTATCGGCAAGCGAGGTCATGGCGATAACGTAATCACTCGCTGCCATTTCAATTTCAATTTGATAGTCGTTTCGCAGTATTTCTGCCAGCGCGTGCCCGCTCATGCCCGTGCCGCGCGTGCTGATCACCAGCTTTCCGGGATCGTACGCAAATACTTCCGCAGGCAATGCAGCTCTGAAAAGCAGGCGCAAATGCGCAAGGTGCGACACGCGCTTTTCAAAATCAGCCAAGCGGCGCAGCCAATCCGACGCCAGCGCATTTCCCTGCGCCTCAATCAAGCGGATGCAGCGCGCAGCCTGCTCCATGAGAATATAGGACGGACTGGAGGTTTCAAACACGGCAAGCTGGGATGCAAACGCCCCCGGATCGGGACAGGCTTTGCCCACCAAGGCAAGGGCTGTCTGCGTGGGTGCGGGCAACGTCTTATGCAAAGAGCAAATCACGATATCCGCGCCAAGCGTGATCGGGTGTGCGGAAAAATCCCCGATTCCGAGGTGCGCGCCGTGTGCCGCGTCCACCAAAAGCAGTGCGCCGCGTGCATGTACGACTTGCGCAATGCCCGCAATATCGCTGATCACACCCTCATAGGTGGGACTTGTGATCACGACCAGTCTTGCGTCGGGCGTATCGGCAAGTGCGCGATCGACTTCGGCAGGCGTGATGCTTGCGCAAATACCGCTCTCGGTTTTGGGATAGATATACGTAGGGCGCAAACGGCAAAGCTCAATGCCGTTATACACCGATTTATGCGAATTTCTTGCTACGACAACGCCTCGGTCGTGCCCTGCATAGGCACGAATGGCTGCAAGGATGCCGCAGGTCGAGCCGTTTACCAGAATATGTGCGCCCGCAGCGCCCCAAAGGCGTGCGGCGCGCCGGCATTCGGCAAGGATGACACCGCTCATGTCGTGCAGATTGTCGCTGCCCGCAATCTCGGTGATGTCGCGGTCATAGGGGAAATCGTGACCGGTCAGCGCAAGGTTGCGCTTATGTCCCGGCATATGAAAGGGATAACGGTCAATGCCGTCCAGCATTTCGGAAATCTGATTTTTATCCACGGCTGCCTCCCTTCCCTTTGACCGATTCGTAAAACTCCAGCGAATCAAACCCACGCCCCAAGTGGTTGAGCAGATAGGTCTGCGCTGTGCGCGAGAACTCGGTCACGTCCTCGGCATCGGCTAATTCAAAGGAAAAAATGCGCTCGGGCGAGGCGTGCAGCACGTACCGCACCGCTGCCGTGACGGCAGGGGTCATGGCGCAAAGCACGCTCTTTTCAAAGTCCCCGTCCGCGTCTGCGCTCACCATGGGTGTGCGCACGGATTTAGACTGACGAGAAAGGCATTCCGCGCAAAGCAGTCTGCCGTTCATCACGTCAAGATAATTGAGCCGTTCGTCGATACTGCCGCAGCGGCAGCAGGCATCCAGCTCGGGAAAATAACCCGAAATGGCAGCCGCGCGCAATTCAAACACGCCCTTGACCAGCTCCTGCGGCTTTTTTTCGCGTCCGATCAGGTAAAGCGAATTGAGCAGCATGCGCAAAAGCTCCTCTGCAGGCTCGTCGCGGTCGGAAAGCTCGTTTGCCACGTCGCAAAGATACACGCCAAGGCTCATGCGCACAATGTCTGCGGAAAGCTCATAAAAGGCGTTGAGCACGCTGCCCTGCCGCAGCCAGTAAAAATCGCCCTTGCGGTACAGCTCAAAATTGCCGTAAGTAAAAAGCTGAGAGCACGCCATGGCAGGGTTTTTGAGCGATTTGCCGCCCTTGACCATAACCGATATTCTGCCGTGCTGAGCGGTCAGAATTTGCAGGACCTTGTCGTGATCGCCCGTATTGACCACGCGCGTGACAAGTCCGTCCACGCTCATTTGCATATGGTCGCTCTCCTTTCTACGAATATTTGCGCGTCAGCGCAACATCATTGCCGCAGGCACATCATTTGCGCGCAGCGCAACATCATTGGGCGAAGCCCACATCATTTGCGCGTCAGCGCAACGTCATTCCGGTTTGTATCCGAAGTTGGAAACCGCTGCCGCGCTCTCGCGCCAGTTTTCCTTGACCTTGACCCACAGATTCAGATATACCTTTGCGCCAAGCAATGCTTCCAGATCCTCGCGCGCATAGGTGCTGACTCTCTTGAGCTCCTCACCGTTCTTGCCGATGATAATGCCCTTGTGAGACGCCTTTTCACAATAAACGGTGGCGTAAATGCTGACCAAGGTGCGCTGATCCTCAAACTTATCGATCACGACCGCAATGCCGTGCGGTACTTCCTTATTGAGCGTGCGCAAAAGCTTTTCGCGGATCAGCTCGGCAGCAACCTGTCGCTCGGGCTGGTCGGTAGCAATGTCTTCGGGGAAATACCAAGGAGACTCCGAAAGGAAGGGCTTGCATTCGTCCAGCACTTCCTTGACGCCCTTGCCGTTCTTGGCGCAGATCGGCACGACAGCCGAGAAGGAATGCTTGTCCGCGTAGGTTTGAATGGTCTTTGCGATGATCTCGCGGTTATACATATCGATCTTGTTGAGTGCCAGCACGCAGGGCACGCCGCTTCTCTTAAGATAGGTAATGATATCCTCCTCCACGCGGGTGATCTCCTTGCCGGTATCGATTACCATGATCACGGCATCCGCCTCGTACATGGTATTGTTTGCTTCCTTGACCATATAATCGCCCAGCTCGTTCTGCGGACGGTGGATACCGGGGGTATCGATAAATACGTACTGATCCTCGCCCACGGTATGAATACCCGTGATGCGGTTACGTGTGGTCTGGGGCTTGGAGGACACAATTGCCACCTTTTCGCCCAAAATTGCGTTGAGCAGCGTGGACTTGCCCACGTTGGGTCTGCCCACGATTGCGATAAATCCTGTTTTTCTCATATTTCTTATCCTTTATTTCTCATCGATCTGATTTTGCTCTATAAATGCGTGTACGTCATCGCGGAAAAGATCCACCGACTCGCCCGTGATCAGGCTGTACACACGAATGGTCTGGGGCGGGACTTTGGTGCCGTAACCGCCCACAATGACGTAAAACGGCTCGTCTCTGACCTGCAGCGTCCAGCCCACGTATCCGTCCTTGTCGTTGATGCTCTCGCTCTTATCGAACTTGCGAAAATCACTCCAATCGGCGTCCGCACCCTTATCGGCAATGGCAAGCAGCGCACTAATCGGCATTTGCGCCTCCAGCGCCTCTTGCTCCTGCTTGGCGTTGACCATCTCGGAAATGCGCCAAACGCTCAAGGGGCCAAGAAACACCAAGAATACGGCAACGCAAACGAGAAACGTGATCAGCTTGACGTTACGCGTCACAAAGGTCTCGGTCTGCCCTGCGGTCGCTTCCTCTGCCTTGGGCTGCTTCTTATATGGGTTTTGCTTTTTATAGGGGTTTTCTCTATGTTCGGGCTCTTGTCCGTTCATCATGCCTGATGTACCTCCAATCCAAGCATTTTCATGATCTCGGATTGTCTTTGTCTCATATCCTTGTCGTCCTCTTCGCTCTTTTCGTGGTCATAGCCCAAAAGGTGCAGCATGGAGTGCACGCAAAGGAAGGCGACCTCTCGCTCATAGGAGTGACCGTACTCCTCTGCCTGTCCCCATGCCTTTTCCAAGGAGATCACGATATCGCCAAGATTGTTGCGGATCTCGTCCAAAGCGGGCTCGTCTGCCTCGCCCTCGTAGTCAAACAGCGGGAAAGAAAGCACGTCGGTCTCGCGGTCGATCTGTCTGAACTTCTTGTTGAGCTCACGGATACCCATATTATCGGTAAAGGTCAGAGAAACCTCGCAGCCGTTGCAGAACTGCTCGTAGTCCAGCGTTGCCTCAATGGCGCGGCGCATCAGGATCTTGAGTCCGTAGGTGATGGGCATGATATCCTGCTCGTTTTCAAAATAGATCTTCAAAAGCATCTTGCGTCTCATTTGTGTGTGTCCTCTCTTTTGCTGTAATGATATTTTTTATCTTTGGTGCGGTGTTCCTGCTTTTCTCTGTCGTATTTTTCATAAGCAAGAATGATCTTTTGTACCAGTCTGTGACGCACCACGTCCTTTTCGGTAAAGCGGTGCAGCGCAATATCCTCAATGCCGTCCAGAATTCTGACCACCTCGGCAAGACCCGACTTTTGCCCCGAGGGCAGGTCGGTCTGGGTCAGGTCACCCGTGACCACCATCTTGGAGCGGAAGCCCAGACGCGTCAAAAACATTTTCATCTGCTCGGGCGTGGCGTTCTGTGCCTCGTCGAGAATGATGAAGGAATCGTCAAGCGTGCGGCCTCTCATATAGGCAAGCGGTGCAATTTCGATCGTTCCCTTTTCTTGCAAGCGCTGATAGGTCTCGGCGCCGAGCATCTCGTAAAGCGCATCATAGAGGGGGCGCAGGTAGGGGTCAATCTTGCTTTGCAGATCTCCGGGCAAAAAACCGAGCTTTTCGCCGGCCTCAATTGCGGGGCGCGTCAGAATGATACGCGTCACCTGCTTCTCGCGCAAAGCCTTGACCGCCATGGCAACGGCAAGAAAGGTCTTACCCGTTCCCGCGGGGCCAGCACCGAGCACGATGGTGTTCTTGCGGATGGAATCGATATATTGCTGTTGCCCGAGCGTGGTGGCCTTGATGGGCTTGC
>JAZOVZ010000016.1:0-6908 GCA_045658965.1 Eubacteriales bacterium | reverse complement strand
GGAAAAGCTGAGCTTGAGGACGGATATCCCATGGGAGGTCCCATGTCGCAGATGATAAACCGTCAGATTGCCGGCGTGCGATCGTCCATTACCAAAACCGCAGAGCAGATCCGGTTGGAGGTTGCGGACGATCTCAACGGGTTGTCCGCCTCTGTCAACATCGAGCTGGACAGCATCCGGCAGGAAGTACAGGGCGCGGAGGATGCGATCTCCTACCTCGAGGTGGATCTCGACGCGATCAGCGGACGTGTGCAGGACGCAGAGGGAAATATCGGCGCTCTGGAGCTGGAAGCGGCAAGATTCGGAGTACGGCTTGAAGACGCAGAGGGAAACATTGCAGGGCTGGAGCTTTCGACCGAAGAGATTGAAGCGGATGTTGGAAAGGTTTCTGTTAGAATCTCCGCTCTGGAAGGATTGACCGTTAAAGACGAATTTGGTGAGGTGAAAATCTCTGGCAGGGGCATTGAATCGAATTCAATCTATTCCGACGCGATGCATCTGGGCGGTTTTCTTGCTGTTTACAACGGAGAGTACAGCAACGCTATCGGCGGCTATCTGGGCTACGACAGCGGATTTTACGGAAACACATCTGGCATAGGACTCAGAGACGCTTACGAAAATTCCGAAATGGTCTGCACCGAGTGGGCGGCACGCATGTCCTACTCCGATGACTTTGGCAGACACATCACTCAGGTCGTCTGCGGTCAGGAGCTGGCGCTGTCCAGCGTTGGCAGTATTCAGTTCTCTCTCGGCGGCGATGTGGCGAATGTGGTTGCCGCACTGAACAGCTCGGCGTTTTATCCGGCAGATGCAACGCTGACGCTGGGTACGGCTTTATACAGCTGGGCGGATGTGCATGCCGCGGGAACATCTATGGGCGATCTTCTGAGGCGTGTTCGGGAACTGGAAGACGCTGCGAGCGCATAAGGAGGTTTTTATGAAAACAGCAATGCAGCATTTCAGCAGAGGCTTTGACATTCTCAGCACTATTCCCGTCAACGGTGAAAATGTCGAGCGCATGGCCATGGTAAAGCAGGAACTCCGGGCAGGATACGCCGCTCTGGAGAAGTTGGTCAAGGATGCGAAGGATGCGAAAAAGGAGAAAGATGAGGTGAAGCAGGATGGCTGATAAAACTACAGGCGAGCTTTCATCGGTCAAGGTCGAGGATCTTCCTGCCGCACCGGACATTTACGATGACTTCAAAATGCCCGGTGAGCTGCAAGGCAGCTCGGTGTATGTCACCGGCGCACAGATGAAGCAGTACGCGCAGCAGTCAGTATCTCCTATTGCGGAAACTGCGGCAACATATGCGGCGCAAGCGGCAAGACAAGCGGCGGCGGCAAAGAGTTCCGCAGATACCGCAGAAGGGGCAAAGACGGCCGCGCAGAGCGCACTTTCCGGCGTGCAGGCGGCTTTGAATAACCTCCCTGCCGGTGACACGCTCATTATCAATGACCTGACCACAGGCGGCACGAGTGCGGCGCTGAGCGCAGAAATGGGCAAGGTGCTGGCGCAGCGTCCTAATCCTCAACTTCTGCACAATGCCTATTTCAAGAACGCCGTCAATCAGCGGAAAAATACGACCTACACAGCCATCGGCTACACGGTTGACCGTTGGCGGATTCTAACGGCAAATACAAGCCTTCCAGTCGGAAAAGAAGGTATCACATTGGCGCATAGCGGGGCTGGAGGGGATCTCGGCGTTATTCGTCAGACTTTGGAACATCCTGCAGTTCTGTATGGGAAAATCGTTACGGTATCTATTTTGCTGAGCGATGGAAGTTTTGCGTACAGAACAGGTAAGATCCCGGAAACACCGCCGGGGCAGGACACGGTTGTTGCGCTCGCCACACTTGACACCTCCGGAGCAGCAGGACGGTATTTCGCTTTGTTCGAGTCCACAGACGGCGAGTTGAGGGCGCAGATGAAGGTACCGTCCGGTGGAGAAATGACCGTTGCGGCGGTAAAGCTGGAGCTTGGAAGCGTCCAGACCCTTGCCCATCAGGACAGCAGCGGGAAGTGGGTGCTGAACGAGATTCCGGACTATGGCGAGGAACTGGCGAAGTGTCAGCGGTACTATCAGCTGTTTTCTGGTGCGGACAAAAGGCCGACAGCGTTGGCGGACTATCGCCCCGCTATGCGTGATACTCCCGCAACAGGAACGATCACTATTGACGGCGTGGTCTACTACTATGCCGATGCGAATCTGTAAGGAGAAAATACTATGGAAAACGTGAATTTCTACAACAAGCACTATATCACCGTAGACGATCGTGGGCGCATTACGGACGGCTTTTCCGATGCGTTCCGTCAGCCTTCCGACAAGGACATCTGCATCAATGAGCAGGGAGGGTATCAGTTCCGGCTCTCCCGCAGTGGTGAGGAAAATCCCATTCTGCGGGAGGAACGGGGCATTCCACTCTATAAGTACGAAAATGGCGAGATCATCCGGCGCGCACTGGAGGAGATCGCGGAGGACATTGCGGCTATTCCCGCGCCCGCGCCCACCGAGGACGAACGGCGGGACGCGCAAATCTTCTACACCGCCATGATGACGGACACGCTGCTGGAGGAGGTATAAGCTATGAAAGAAAAAATTGCGATGTGGTACAAGCATAAACTCTGGAACAAGGCACAGGTCGCCAATGCGGTGATGAAGGGCGTCATCACCGCCGCGGACTATGAGGAGATCACCGGAGAGGTGTACGTGGGCGTGTAAGCGTCCGGGAGTTAAAATTTGCTTGGGCAGGTGAAAAAAGATGACGAATGAAGAAACGGCTATCAAGTTGGCAGAGGTGGAGCAGAGGGCCAAGAGCAACACCCGGCGCGTGGAAAAGCTGGAGCTTCAAACGGAGGCGATCCAGAAGCTCGCAACCTCTGTCGAGGTTTTGGTGATGGAAAATAAACACCAAACGGAGGCTATGCAGGATATCAGGAAAGATGTTGCGAAACTGGACGGCAAGGTGGACGCTTGGGAAAAAAAGCCGGGTAAGAAATGGGAGAAGGTCAAGGACGTTGTTTTGTCGCTGGTGATCGGCGCTATTGCCGCGCTGGTGTTCTCACAGATCGGGTTGGGGTGAGCACATGAAAAATCTGTTTAAGAAGACCGGGGCTATCCCCCATCTGTTCGGCAAGGTCATCGTCCTGTGGTGCGTTGCCGTGGGGACGGGTGCCAGCGCATGGGCGCTGCGCATACTCTCCCGCACCGGACACGATCCGTCCGCCCTGCTGGGCGTGATCCTCGCCTTCTTTGGCGGGGAGCTGCTGGTGCTGTGCCTGAAAACGGCACTAAAAAAAGAAAAGGCGTCCGAGTCGGACGCAGAAGGAGATACATATGAAGAGCATTGATTTGAGCATGATCCTGATGGTCGTATTTGTACTTACGATCATTACCAACATTATTACTGAGGTGCTGAAAAAGCTCCTGTGGGACAAGATTCCTACCAATATTCTGGTGGTGGTCATCGCCATGACGCTGACGCTTATGTGCTTTTGGGCATATGCGGCAATCACGGCGGTCGCCGTATTCTGGTATCATGTTGCCGCCGCGGTGATCGTGGGGCTGTTTGTGGCATACGCGGCTATGTTTGGATTTGATAAGCTGAAGCAGGCGCTGGAACAGATCGGAGGAGTCGGTAATGTTAAACAGTCGTGATATCTCCCTGCTGCGCCCCGACGTGGAAGCCAACTGCCGGAAGTGGCTGGAGCGGTGCAAGGCGGCGGGGCTGAACGTGCTGGTGACGCAGACGGTGCGCGACAAGGAATATCAGGAGTCCCTGTACGCGCAGGGGCGCACCAAGCCCGGAAACATCGTCACCAACGGCAGAACGCCCACATTCCACGCCGACACCGCTGGGCTTGCCTTTGATTTTTGCGAGAACGTCAAGGGTCACGAGTACGACGATACCGATTTTTTTAAGAAAGCGGCAATGCTTGCCAAGGAAATGGGCTTTTCGTGGGGCGGCGACTGGAAAAGCTTTAAGGATATGCCCCATATCCAGTGGGACAACGGCGGGGAATGGACCAGCAGCATGATCCTTGCGGGGAAACTGCCCTCGGAAATGCCCCTGTGGGGCTCTGAGAGCGAAGATAAGGAAGGAACCGAAGTGAGATACAACACCGTGCAGGAATGCCCCGAGTGGGCGCGAAAGACCATTCAGAAGCTTGTTGGTAAGGGACTCCTTTCCGGTGACGGAAAGGGGCTTGACCTGAGCCACGACATGGTGAGAATGTTTGTCATTAACGACCGCGCCGGAGTGTACGGCGCATAAGTGAACGAAAGGAGTCTGACATGGCATACACAGCCAGAGTCAGGCTGTCGAGCGGCTTGGGCAAGTTGCTCAGATCGGAAATGGAAGAAGCCATTTACGAGGCAAATCTGGGGACTTTCGATAGTCTGATCGCTACGAGAGTTTTTATCGAAAAAGTTCCGCTGCCGGATATCGCTGCGGAGCTGAATGTTAACCGATGCACCCTGTCCCGCAAGCTCCCTCTGATCGCCAACAGAGTAGAAGAAGCGGCTGAAATGCTCAAGCGCGCTGAAATGCAACAAAATGCAACAACATGAACGGATTCCCCTCTGGTATGCAACCCAGAGGGGAATTTTTTTCTGTAAAATTAAGGTCAGAAAAGGAGGTAACGCCATGGGTCAGACTTATTTTCCTAACTACGGCGGCTTTTACAGCCCCGCACAGCCGTTTCAAAATCAGATGGGTGTAATGCCGTCCCCCACGCCTGCAATGGCACAGGCGGCAATTCCTGCGTCACAGCAGGCAAATTTCCTGTGCCGCCCGGTGACAAGCCGAGAAGAAGCGATTGCAGTACAGGCAGATTTCTTTTCGTTGGGAACCGTTATGCCGGATCTGGCGCACGGTAAGATCTACCTCAAGCGGATCAATCAGCAGACCGGCGGCGCGGACTTCTTTGAATTTGACCTTCGTCAGCCGGAGGCGGAGCCCAAGCCGGACTACATCACCCGCGAGGAATTCAACGAATTTGTGAAGACGCTCCAGCCCAAAAAGAAAAAGCAGGAGGTAACGGAAGATGATTAACCCGATGCAGGTCATCACGTCCCAGCTCCGCCGGGGCATGAGTCCCAACGCGATCTTGTCCCAAATGGCGCAGCGTGATCCCCGAGTGGCGCAGATCATGCAGATCACCCGGACGAAAAGCAACGCCGAAATGCGGCAGTATGCGGAGAATATCGCGAAGGAGCGGGGCATTGATCTCGATAGCTTTGTAAGGAGTATGGGTATCACTATTCCCAGCGACAGATAAAAATTCCCTCTATCAGTTTTGCGGGTCTTGATAAAAACCGCCTCACCGACACAAACGGGAGGCGCGCGCCCGTTGTGAATAAAACTGATAAGGAGAAATTTTTTATGGCAGAAGACAACGGCATGGCTTTGGGCTACGCCCTCGGTCAGGACTCCAGCAACAACAGCGGCGGCATGTTCAACGGTGACGGTTTCTGGGGCATCATCCTGCTGGCGCTCCTGTTTGGTAACGGAGGCAACGGCGGCTTTGGTGGTTTCGGTGGCGGCGGCTTTATGAACGGCGCGCTGACCCGCGCGGAGCTGTATGACGGCTTTGCGATCCAGAACATCGACAGCGCGGTGCGAGGTGTCCAGCAGGGCATCTGTGACAGCACCTATGCGTTGAACAACGCCATCACCAGCGGCTTTTACGGCGTGGATCGCAGCATTTGCGACGTCGGTCACCAGATCAGCGACTGCTGCTGCCAGACGCAGCGCGCCATTGATGGCGTGAACTACAACATGGCAACGCAGTTCTGCGCTCTGGGCAACACCATCCAGTCCAGTATCCGCGATGTGATCGACAACCAGAACGCCAACTATCGCGGCATCATGGACTTCATGGTATCCGAAAAGCTGGCAAGCAAGGATGCACGCATTGCGGAGCTGAGCAACCAGCTCAGCCAGAGCAACCAGAACGCAGTTATCCGCGCGGCAATTGATGCATCTACCGCTGAGATCATCCGTCGCACCGGCAACGAGTGCCCCATCCCCGCATATGTCGTCCCCAATCCCAACTGCTGCTATGGCAACCCCCTGGGTGTGGGCTATACCGGAAACGGTTACGGCGGCGGTTGTGGCTGCGGTTGTAACTGATCCAAAATGAAATGATTCCCCGATAACGGGTGAAGAATCGGGGCGGGGGTGATCTCCCGCCCCTGACTATGAAAGGAGAAAAATATGTCTTGCAGTAACGTTTGCAGGCTTTGCGACCGTCTGATCATCTCTCAGGCCGTTACCTTTGCCGCCGGGACGCTGACCATCAACCTCCCGGCTGGCAGCTACAACAACGGTGAGAAATACTGCATCGTGGTCGCTCAGACGATCCCTGCCGCAACGACCATTACCGCGCCTGTGGTGATCACCATCGGCACGGGAACAGAGGAGTATCCGCTGACAAACAGATGCTGTGCACAGGTGACAGCGTGCGCGATCCGCACCCGCACAAAATATTCCACCGTTGTCGCCACCGATGCAACAGGCGGAACATTCAAGCTGCTGGGTCGTCCCTGCTGCTCCCCTAACAACGCTCTGACCGCCATCGATGGCACAGCTCCCGCAGCAGAAGGAGGTGCTTAATTTATGAAGCCTTACGTTAAAATGATGCTGATGAACTCCGGTGACGGCGGCGATCAGCGCCGTGACTCCTCCCGCAGATCTCCCCGCAGCGAGTACGATGGCGGGCGCATGGACTACGATATGCGTATGGAAGACGACCGCGGCGATTACGGCGACCGTCCCCGCATGGGCGGCGGCTACGAGGTAGACAGCCGCTTTCGTGACCGTCGCGGCCGTGAACACTACGACAACGGCAGATTTGCCCCCATGCCCTCCCGGCGCGGCGGCAGACGCAGAGTGAGAAGCGAAGGTGG
>JAZOVZ010000015.1:0-38029 GCA_045658965.1 Eubacteriales bacterium | reverse complement strand
AAGACCGCTTGGCCTCCGACTTGTGATACTCCGCTAAGAGTATCACGCCTGCGCGGGCGATGATTGTTGTTTAGATCTCCATTTTGATCTGACCCTGTGCTGCAAGGTCTGCCTTGTGCTTTTCCATAAGTGCGTTGATCTTGGTAACGGGATCAAGCAGATCACTGATGGTGGTGTCGTGGTTGAGCGTCTCAATGATGTAGGATACGTACTTGGACATCTCTACCTCAACAAACCAAGGCTTTTCTGCAAGCTCGGGGCGGCGGTAAACCAGATTGGTAGACAGCACGCGGTCGATGACGCCTGCCTCGTACGCCTTATCAAACTTGTCGCAGCCGTCGGTAAACAGACCGAACGAAGCGCAAGCAAATACGCGCTTAGCGCCTCTGCTCTTGAGCTGGGTTGCAACGTCCAAGAGAGATTCGCCCGAGGAGATCATGTCGTCCACGATCAGCACGTCCTTGCCGTGCAGATCCTGACCGAGGTACTCGTGTGCCTCGATGGGGTTCTTACCGTTGACTACAATGGAGTAGTTGCGGCGCTTGTAGAACATACCGATGTCAAGACCCAGCACCGAGGAGAAGAACATGCATCTCTGCATAGCACCCTCGTCGGGAGAAATGATCATCATGCTGTCCTTATCGATGATAACGTCGGGTACGCTGCGTACCAGTGCCTTGATCATCTGGTAGGTGGGTCTGACGTCGTCAAAGCCTTCCAGCGGAATCGCGTTACAAATTCTGGGGTCGTGTGCGTCAAAGGTGATAATGTTGGAAACACCCATCGCAACCAACTCCTGCAGCATCAGTGCACAGTCAAGAGACTCGCGCGCCTGTCTGCGGTGCTGTCTGCCCTCGTAAAGCATGGGCATGATTACGGTGATTCTTCTGGCTTTGCCAGCGATAGCGGCAATCACGCGCTTGAGGTCTGCATAGTGATCGTCGGGGCTCATGGGAACGGTCATACCGTACATCTTGTAGGTGACGCTGTAATTGAACACGTCACAGATAATGTAAACGTCCTGGCCGCGCATGGACTGCTTGATCAGTGCCTTTGCCTCGCCCGTGCCGAATCTGGGGCAAGAGACGTTGACAAGATAGGTATCGTCCTGGCTCATGCCATGCCAATCCTTGAGGTAATAGTCAACCTTCTTACCGATCTCCTCGCAACCGCGCATGCATACTACGCTAAGCTCGCCAAACTGCTGTTCCTTCATATTGTACCTCCGTATTCTGTTGCTGTATTGTCAATTACTGCAGCTTGCAGAAGCGTGCGTACGCCTCGTCCCAAGCCTCTCTTTCGGTGCAGGGCTCGTAGTGCTTCATCTCAAAGGAGTTTGCAACAACGACTCTTGCTTCGGCAAGATCCTTGATCTCGCCCTGTGCGATTGCCTGGGAAACCAGGTTACCGATTGCAGTTGCCTCTTCGGGACCTGCGCATACGGGGATACCGCAAGCGTCAGCGGTCATCTGAGACAGGAACTTATCCTTGGTGCCGCCGCCCACGACGTTGATCATGGTTGCGGGCTTACCCTGCAGTCTGCCAATGGTGTCTACGGTGTAACGGTACTTCAGAGCCAGCGACTCGTAAATGCAGCGAACGACCTCGCCAACCGTTTCGGGAACGGGCTGACCTGTCATGCGGCAGTAGTCGCGGATCTTTTCGGGCATGTTGCCGGGGGTATTGAAGGTCTTGTAGTCGACGTTGATGAGCGAACGGAAGGGTGTGCATTCCTTTGCCCAAGCTTCCATCTGTGCAAAGGAGTAGTCCTTGCCTTCTCTCTTCCACTGTCTTCTGGACTCCTGAATGATCCAAAGACCCATGATATTCTTAAGGAATCTGATGGTACCCTCTGCGCCGCCCTCGTTGGTGAAGTTGGCTTCTCTGGTTGCATCGGTGATCAGCGGAGCGTCCAGCTCTGCGCCCATGAGCGACCAGGTACCGGAGGAAATGTAAATGAAGTCCTTCTTGGTTGCGGGTACTGCGATAACTGCGGATGCGGTATCGTGAGATGCGGTGGTGTAGACCTGAATGCGGTTCTTACCAACCTCGTCGTTAATGGAAGGCAGCAGCGCGCCCAGGCAAGTGCCGGGCTGTACCATGGGAGCGAACTTGCTCTCGGGAATGCCGAGCTTGGAAAGCAGCTCGCCTGCCAGCTTTCTGGAGTTAGCGTCCAGTACCATACCGGTGGATGCGATGGTGTATTCGGTTGCCATCTTACCGGTCAGGAAGTAGTTAAGCAGGTCGGGGATGAACAGGATCTTGTCGGCTCTGTCAAATGCTTCGCCGTTGTCTCTCTTTTCAACAGCCAGCTGATTGAGCGTGTTGAAGTCGATTGCCTGGATACCGGTCACGCCGTAGATCTCTTCGGGAGAAACGAAGTTCTTGACGTAGTCGGTCACGTTCTCGGTTCTTGCGTCACGGTAGTGGATGGGGTTTGCCATCAGTCTGCCGTTCTTGTCGATCATACCGTAGTCAACGCCCCAGGTGTCGATACCCATGCTGGCGATGTCGTCACCGTCGATGACGGTCTTGGTGATCGAGTTCTTGATCTCAAAGTAGATGCGCAGGATATCCCAGGTAAATCTTCCGTTGACGTACATGGGGTCGTTGGAGAATCTGTGATTCTCGCGCAAAGTCAGCTTTTCGCCGTCGAAGGAGCCAACGATACCTCTGCCGCTGGACGCGCCAAGGTCGATGGCAAGCATTTTTAATTCAGCCATAATACCCTCCCAAGTGTTTTTATAGGTTGACATAAATAGTGATAGTACATTATACCACATATTTTGTCAAATAGTGTGAACACAGTGTGAACGCTGCAAAGTTTTTTTGCATTTTTCATGCGCAAAAAAAAGCGTCGGCTTCCCTGTTTTCGGAAAGCCGACTGACTTTGATTATTTTTGCTTTTTCTGCTCTTTGGCCTTTTGTCTTGCCGCGCGACGCTCTTCCTTGGTGGGACGGTCGGATGCGGGGATGACGGGAGCCAGGATGCCGGTCAGATGCCAGCCCTGTCTGCCTATATTATACGCGGCAAACGAGGTCAGCATTGCGGGAATGGGCAAAAGGAAGTACACCCACCATTGATTCATCAAAGCAAATCCACCCGCAAATTCGTGCTGGATAATACCCAGATACATGCCGTGGATAAACTTGGTGATCAGATTTGCAAAAAATCCGATCGTGCCGCAGATCTCGTTTTCGGGGAATGCAAAGCCCAGCGTGATCAAGCCCGCGAGAATAAAGTTGGGCACGTTGGCACACAGCGCGATCAAAAGTCCCTTATAGATATTGGGCTTGGTGCCGCGCACCTGGTGCGACATCTGATCCTTGCCGCCGATCTCCCAGATCTGCACGTACAAAAGGAACAGATAGAATATGATGGCGCAAATGCTGGTGATCAGCAAAAGCGTTTCACTGGTCGCTCCCGTACTTCCGGTCTCGCTGTTCTGCGTACCGATACCGGTCACGGCAATGGCAAGCGCAAAGCCGAAAAAGCCACCGATCATGCTCTGCACAAGCAGCATGCGCACAAAATCATAGGAATGTTTGGAAAAAAAGTTCTTCATAGGTACTCCGTTGTCCTGTAATTAACTACATTATACCGATTTTTTGTAAATAAAACAAGTATAGGGCGAGAATGTTTACAGTTTATCCACTAAAAAATCACGGCTTGGTGTATAATAGTAATAGAATGTTAAAAAAGAGGGGTGAATTTATGGCTTACACAGTCAATATAGAGGAATTCCCTGCCATTGTGCGCGATTTTGCTTCATATAAATCGGTCATTCAAGGCTGCTCGGACAAGACCGTGAGCGAGTATCTTTCCGACCTTCGCACCTTTTTCCGCTGGATGCTTGCAAAAGAACAAGGCGTCAACATGGACGGCGAGGATTTTGAAAAGATGGATATTTCCGGCGTAGACCTTGACTATATTAAGGGTATCACGACCGACCGCATTTACGAATTTTTGGTATATACGGGCACGGTGCGCGGCAACGCGGGTGCGGCTAAGGCGCGCAAGCTTTCCGCCATCAAAGCATTTTATAAATATCTGACCGTCAAGCGTCATCTGCTTGAATCCAATCCCGCCGCGGATATTGAAACGCCCAAAAAGAAAAAGGCACTGCCCAAGCACCTCTCTCTTGACGAATGCCGCGTGCTGCTGGATGCCATCAAGAACGACACCCCGTCACCGAACCGCGTACGTGACTGGTGCATGATCACGCTGTTTCTCAACTGCGGCATGCGTGTTTCCGAGCTTGCGGGCATTTCCCTGCCCGACCTTGACCGGGAATACCGTTCTTTGCGCGTCATCGGTAAGGGCAACAAGGAGCGTATCATTTACTTAAACGAGGCTTGCCGTTCCGCACTTACGCAATACATGCAGGTGCGCACACAGGAGAAATACGCCAAAAATACCGACAAGGCATTGTTTTTGAGCGAACGCTGCCAGCGCATCAGCGTCAAGACCATACAGTATACCGTTTACAAGTACCTTGATCTTGCGGGACTTGGTGCCAAGCACTACTCGGTACATAAGCTGCGCCACACGGCGGCGACCCTGATGTACCAATCGGGCGAGGTTGACGTACGCGTGCTCAAGGAGATCCTTGGTCACGAGCAGCTCAACACCACGCAGATCTACACCCACGTGGCTAACAAGAGCATGGAGCAAGCCATGTCGGCAAATCCGCTTGCAGATGCCGGCGGACTTGAGGATGAGTGATATTGCGCTTTGCGCAGTGATATTTTTGCTTTGCAAAAGTGATATTCGCTCCCGGCGAGTGATATTTGCCCTACGGGCAAGTAAAGGTAGAAAACCACCGGCCAAAAAGTCGGTGGTTTTCTATTTTATTGTTTTGAGCGATCTTACTCAACAGGTTCAATGGAGTCGGCGTGAATCTGCACGGGATAGGATTCCATAATATATCCACCATACGTGATGCGCACGATATCTCCGTCAGCAAAGCCGTTTACGTTCAGACTGTTTCCCGCTTCTCCTGCCGAAATTGCCTCAAAGCAGCCCTTTCCCAAAGGCTTGACCATACTTGCGCTGACAACCTCGGCGATAAACCAGCGTTTTTCACCATCCAGCTTGCCGCAATACTCACACTCTGTATGCCACAGATGTGTCGATCCTGGGTGATCGTTTTCTGTTGCGTCATCCGCATTCACGGTCATGCCGTCATAGCCGCAGTCATCACACACGTTGTTATTGTCTTTGTCAATATGCGGTTGATAGTTTACTTCAATGTCGCATTTCTCCCGCAACGTACAATCTACACCTTGCCAATGTAATTCATCGGTAAACTCCCAGCCAAGCAAAATATGCTCGTGCTTAACAAAATCACACGCGCAAAGGCAAGCGATCAGACACACGGTGACAAGCATGACTAATAAAAGTTTTTTCATACGGGGAACCTCCTTGTTTCATACAATTTGTCACATAGATTCAACGTACACGTAGCCTTTATTCCGCACGGTCTTGATCAGGCGGACACCGAAGGTCTGCTCCAGCTTACGGCGCAGATGGCAGATATACACCTGCCCCTCGTTGGTCTGTCCCGCATCAAGCAGCGCGGCAAGCTCCTGCTTGTCAACGCCCGCCTCGCCTTTTTTAACCAACAGCGAAAGCACGGCAAATTCCTTGTCGGTCAAGGAGATCTGGCGGTTGCCCATGAGCACACAGCGGCTTTCCTCCAAAAGAGAGAGCGTTGCGGCTTGCACGGGCGCAGGGGCTGGCACTTCTCTTTGGGGCGCGCCGCCAAGCGAAGCAAATTCCGCACGCAGATCCGCCATGCGGAAGGGCCTGCGGTACAGCACGTGCGCAAGTCTGCGCGCACGCGGAGAGAGTGCTTCGGGGTCGCGGCAAAGCCCCAGCACGCGCACGTGCTCGGGGATCGTACCGGCAAGCTTTCCCTCAAGATCAACTACTGCAAGCTGTGCCTGCTCCCATACCTCGCGATCAAGGCTCTGCGCATCGGCACAAACCAAGGCAGGCACACCGCAAAGCGCGGCTTCATCGGCAATCACCTGACCAAGGCGCGCGTCGGCAGTTAAAATGATCAGCTCCTGCATCACACTTCACCTCCGAATAAGCGGGATAGAGCTTGCCCAAGCTTGTCAAAAAACGCCTCGACCGCCTGCCAAATTCTCGCAAAAAATCCGCTCGGTGTACTTTCGAGTACGGGCTCGGTATAAGCCTCGGTCACGGGCTCCTGATCTGCGGGGGCTTGTGTTTGTGCTTCGGTTTCGGGTGCGGGATTTATGGTTTCGGGCTGTGTTTCGGGTTGCGTAATTCCATCGGTTTCGGGAACGGGCTCCTCTGTGGGTATTTCAAGCTCGGGCTTTGTCACTTCGGGAGTCTCATCGGGCACGACATCCTGCGCCCCGTCGCTGTCCTCTGCGGGGGGCTCGGTACCCCCGACTACAGGTGTAGTCGTTACATACTCCATGCTTTCCGCAAGCGTTTCCTCATACGTGGGTTCCTCATACGTGGGAGATTCGTAGGTGGGTGCCTCGGTAGCAGCTTCCTCTTGCGTATCGGGCACAGAAGGAGCGTTCATAGAGGGACTTTCATCATCAGACGGTGCATCATCGGGGGATTCTTCAAACAGATCTCCCGCCGTGGTCTCCACGGCATCACCGGCATCTACCAAATGCTTGGTCACGTATTTGACCAGCGAAGAGCTTGCAATACTGACGCAAAGTAAGGCGGCAACGCCCACGCCCACAAAGGACGCGATCTTGCCAAGGCGCACGCCTCTGCCCTGTGGCTTGAGAGGTGTTTTCTGCTCATGCTCAACCGCTTGCATCACGCGCTCGGTAAAGCCCTCGGGGGCTTGCACGGCGCAATCGGCAATGGCGGCATTCAAGGCGAGATATTCATCGAGCAATGCTGCGCAATGCGGACAATGCGCCACGTGCTGCGCAACAAGTGTCTTTTGCTGCTCGTTCAATTCTCCGTCCGCATAAGCGGAAAGCAATTTTTCAATTTGTTTGCATTTGTCCATATATCTCACCTCCTTCTACTTAGTAAGACGATAAAATTCAAAAAATGTTCCCCGATTTCAAAATATTTTGCAAAGATTTTTTGGCACGCGCGAGTCTGGATTTGACCGTGCCCATGCCAACGTCAAGCACGTCACAAAGCTGCTCGTAAGATAGCCCGTCCATGTACCGCAGCGTCAGTATCTCGCGGTGCTCTTCGCTCAACTGCAATATGGCTTTTGCGACATGCTGCCGCTGCTCAGTCTGCGCGGCAGCCTCAGGAGGATTGCTTTGCACGTCCGTGTCGGGGATCGGACGCTCCACACTCTCACCGTCCACCTCATATTCCAGCGGCTCGACCCGCTTTTTTAGTTTGATAAAATCAAGGCAGGTGTTTTTTGCAATCTTCATGACCCATGCGTCGGGTGCATCACCGCGATAGGTGGGCAATGCGCGCCACATCTTGATAAAGACCTCTTGGGCGACGTCCTCTGCGTCGTGGTGATTCTTGGTCACGTAATACGCCAGAGAATATACCTTATTCTGATAAGCTTTGACAAGCAAGGTGAACGCCTCGTTGTCCCCTGCCTTGGCTTGCATAAGTAGCCTTGTCATATCATCGGACACGCGCGTTCACCTCACTTTCCTGTATATTATTCGTTATTGCTCCTGCTTTTGCATGGACATCAGCTCGTCGTAGACAGCGCGGATGTCCTCGGGGGTCTCGGCTTGCATGATGCGGTCACGCGTCAGCGCTGCGTAGCGCACGTCGCGCACGTACCATGCCGCGTGCTTTTTGGCTTCTGCCATGCCCACGCGCATGCCCTTATGCTGCACCATTTCGTGTATCTGCTCCATTGCGGTGTCAAATCGCTCGTTTATGGTGGGCAGCTCATATGCTTGACCGCGCAAGAGTGCGGCGGTCTGCGCAAAGATCCACGGGTTTCCGAGTGCACCGCGACCGATCATGACACCGTCACAGCCGGTGGTCTGCATCATGCGCAAGGCATCCTCGGGGGTATAAATGTCGCCGTTGCCCACGACCGGAATACGCACGCTCTGCTTGACCTGTCGCACCACCTCGGGATTGACGCCCGGGGAATACATCTGCTGACGCGTGCGGCAATGCACGAACAAGGCACTCGCGCCTGCTGCCTCGGCAACGCGCGCAAGCTCTACGGCGTTGATGTGATCTGCATCCCATCCCGCACGCATTTTGACCGTGACGGGCAGCTTGACAGCACCCACAACAGCCTCGATGATCTTGCCCGCCAAGGGGATATCCTTCATCAGGGCACTTCCCTCACCGTTGGCAACCACCTTATTGACCGGGCAGCCCATATTGATATCGATCGCCACGGGAGGCACCTCGCTTTTACACCCCATGTAATCGCACGCCTCAATCATGCGTGCCGCCTCCGCCATGAGCTCAGGCTCATGCCCGAACAGCTGCACCGCCATGGGATTCTCGCGCGCGAGCACGCAAGCAAGCGGTGCGCTCTTGGAGCGCGTTGCAAACACGGTGCTCTTTTGCTCATAGCAAAGCGCTTTGGCGGACACCATTTCGCTGACGGTAAACTCCGCGCCGCGCTCACGGCAGATACGACGAAAAGACCTGTCCGTCGCCCCCGCCATGGGTGCTAAAAACAAGCCGTGCTTCAGTTGTACGTTTCCGATCTGCATAAAGTGTCCGTCCTTTGTGGTATAATTAAGAATTTTATCACATTTTCATGTGTTTGTCAAGTCAAAAGAGCCCCGCGGCATGATTGCCGCGGGGCTGATGTTAATTGAGATAAATCAGCATATCCAATGCATCCTCATAAGTCGTTCCTGTATCAACGTTTGTTACTTCAATCAAAGGATAACACCTGATAGCCATTCTGCCGTCACTCATACGCATCAGCTTATAGGTGGTATCTTTGTGTGAGAAACTGTATTTCGGGTCAACATCGCGATATACCTTTTCAACTCTTGATGATACAACCTCTTCAATCAAAGACATTTGTTCTGTTGTCAGCGGTGTTACGTTACGCATTTGTCCAAAATTTTGCATTTTGTAAAGTCCGATCTGACCATTGGACACATATAGCACAATGCTATCCGAGGTAGCGATACCGTTAACCATTCTTGAAAACTCCACCTTCAGTTCATCGGACAAGCCATCCTCTTCACCATCGAACAGTTCGCGATCGGTAACTTGATACGCTTCAGGATCACTCACCCTTTGGCATAAAAAAGCATATGCAACATCGTATAATTCTTGCTCTGTATATACCGGATGCTCGGGATTTATCGGGTTTGGTGCATAACTGGTGAAAAACGTGACTTGCTCGGTGTACACATTTACTCTGATTTTCAAGCGCTTTTCACGATTTTCATACACGTGATACTTTTCCTGATATAGAAACTCAGTGCAGGTTTCAACATAAGAAAATACCACATGTTCACCGTTTCGTTCCATCACATATTCGCGCGGTGCTTGCGTATCATGTGTAGTTGTTGCTCCAAGAACAATTTCACCGTTTCCTGATACTCCGCAAGATGATTCAAAATCACCTCCGATTAGCAACGTTGAAAAATGATCAAAATACTCTTCAACTTGTGTGTCTGCCGTTCCGGGTACATCGGTTGTTTCATTCGTTTCGGTATCTATCGGCGGTGCATCCGGACTTTCGCGCATGGTAATCACAATCATTGCCGTCAGTGCGCCTACAACCAAGCAAGCAGCGGCTGCGATTATCAGCATCCTGCGCCATGCGGGGCTGCGGTGAGGTGCGGGTACATCTTTGGCGTTTACGATCAAGCCACCGTCAATTTCGCCCATCAAACGTAAAAATTCAGTTCCGTTCATATTGCATACCCCTCCTTTTCCATAGCTTTTTTGAGCTTTTGTCTTGTACGGGAAAGGATCACGAGCACGTGGCTCTCCTTGAGCCTGTATGTTTTTGCGATCTCGGAAACGGATTCCAAGTAGAAATAACGCAGGATAAATACGTTGCGCTCGCGCTCGGGCTGCGTTTGCAGAAATTGATTCAGAAACGCCACGAACGCGCGCTGCTCTACCTCGGACAGCACGTCATTGGTCGCGGGAAAGATCTCCTCGATCTCCGAGAGCGCGACGGGCACCTGTCCGCTGCCACGCTTTTGGCGCGTGCGGTCACGGTAGCGATCCAGTGCCATATTTCTCACAATTTTGGCAATATACGCCTTGAGATCCTTGGGGTTTTCGGGCGGGATCAAGTTCCATAACTTGAGCAGCGCATCGTTCAGGCATTCCTGTGCGTCCTGCACGTTATCGAGAATGTTGTGCGCAATGCTCATCACATACTCGCCGTATTTTTGCTGCGTTTGTGCAAGGGCGATTTCATCCCTTGCAAAATACATGGTAATGATTTGTCGGTCATCCATAACATTTCCCCCTTTCCAAAATGACCCTTTCACTCCTAAAGACGTCATTTTCGCATTTTTCTAACAACTTTTTTTCATTATAGCAAATTTTTTTCAAAAAGGCAAGCGCAGCCTATAATGGTTGCGCGAAAATTGTCGCACGATTTTTTTGCGCGAAGTGCGTCACATGGAGGCAAAGGCGCACAGGTGCGGTCAAAGCCGAGGGCTGTGTGCCGAAGTGCGTCGCACGAAATGCTTTGACAGTATGCATAAGCCTTGCTATAATCAAAGCACATCAGAAAAAGGAGGTACGTTCATGAAAATTACGTGGACAAAAACAATGACGTTTTTGCTGATCGGCTTGCTGTTGGTATCGGCAACTGCGTGCAACAAAAACAAGGAAGAGACTCCCGATGCGGGGAGCGAGCAAACTACCGACATGCTGCAGGGCGGCTTTGATCAGAATCCGGGAAACCAGTACAATGACCCGAACAATCAAGGCAATCAGGGCAACCAAGGAAATCAGGGTAACCAAAACATTCAAACCCCGCCCACGGGTAACGAGCAGCAAACGCAGCCTGTCATCAACATTCCCGATCAGGGTGGACAAAACCAAAATCCCGGTAATCAAGGCAACATGGGAAATACCGGCAATCAGGGCGGCAATCAAGGCAGCACTGACAGCACAGGGCTGACCTTTACCTCTAACGGCAACGGCACCTGCACGCTGACAAGCATCGGTGCTTGCAAGGATATTTGCGTGGTCGTACCCGCAACCAGCCCCTCGGGTGACAAGGTAACCGCAATCGGTGCGCAGGCGTTCTACAATTGCACCAGCATCACGGTGGTGCAGATTCCTGCAAGCGTGACAAACATCGGGCATCTGGCGTTCGGCGGCTGCACCAATCTCGTTTACATCACGGTCAGCACGGGCAACTATTCCTACAAGGATATCGGCGGTGTGCTGTACACTGCTGACGCCAAGACCTTGGTGCACTACCCTGCCGGCTCCGGCTCTTCCTCTGTCAGCATCCCCGCAAGCGTGAATAAGATCGAGGACATGGCGTTTTACGGCTGCAAGTCGCTCAAGAGCGTACGCTACGGCGGTACGCAGGACGCGTGGTCACGCATAGCGGTGGGCTCGATGAATTACAGCCTCAACGCAGCATCGGTCACCTGCTCCGACTCGGGCAAATAAGGCTTGACAAAGGGACGCGCGTGTGATATACTGAACGTATAAATCTTTGATACATAAGGAGATATCACATGTACGGAAAGAACGTTTGGATGATCCCCGACGGCTATATGAGCGACACGACAAAGGGCGAATTTGTCAGCCACGAGGCTGTTTGCGTGCTCAATCTTTCGGGCAAGACCGCGCACATTGATCTGACCATTTATTTTGAAGATCAGGAGCCCTTGACGGGTCTGCACGCAGTTTGCCAGCACAACCGCACCAACCACATCAGACTTGACAAGATGGTTGCCGACAACGGTCAGCCCATTCCCCGCAACAAGCCCTATGCAATTCTGGTGGAGAGCGACCAGCCCATTGTGGCGCAGGTATCCAGACTGGACGTTTCCCAGCCCGAATACGCGCTGATGACGACCATTGCATATTAAACCGAGCATAAGGGTTGAGTGTAACAGCTCAACCCTTTTTGTTTGCTCTTTTTTATATTGACTTTGTGCCAAACAAGGAGGAGCAAGCCCCTCCCCTACCGTCTGATGCAATAACACCCTTATATCATATGGGATATTAACATTACATGTCGTAGGGGAGGGGCTTGCTCCTCCTTGTTTGGCACACACTACTTTTATGTGCAAAGTAAGATGCTCGCCATTATTTCTGCACAATCTCCTGCTTTCTCTTTTGCGCGTCAATCACGGGAGCATCGTCCTTGCCGTATCCCCATTCCTCGATCATGCAAGCGATCAAGCGGTCGTAGGAGCGCAACGCGTTTTCGCGGTCGCCCATAATCTCATAAATGATGCAGATCGCGTCCAAGGCGTCTGTATAGCGAGGACGCTCGGTGTCCTTTTCCCAAGATGCCTCATAATAAGCAATCGCCTTTTGGTAGTCACCCTTGCGTGCGTGGTACTGCGCGGTTTCAAACATAAAGCCGCAATCCTCGCCAAAATATCCCTCTGCCTCTGCCATAATGGCGTCTGCCTTTGGCAGGTCATACTCGGCAAGCGCGATATGCGCGCGATAAACAGGAATCATAAAGGGTCTTGCCGCAGGCAGCGTTGCATAGATTTCCAAGTATTGAGTCGCCTCTGCGATGCGGTGATCTGCGATCAGATTGTCGATCAGATACATATACGGCAGCGGTGCTTTGGGTGTTCCCTTGTCGTTTGCAATGACTTCTTTATAAAAATCGATCACGCGTGCGTGGTTTGCCACGTTCCAATCCCACGGGATCGCGCCCTCGGACATTTGCAGCATCCATTGGCAGCATTTTCTCTCGGGTGCACGCAGCATTGCCTCGCGTGCATACTTGCTCACGCGTTTTGCGTCTGCTTCCATGCGGAAGTGGTACAGGCGTGACAGGTGCTCAAGAATTTCGGTTCTGTCGGGATACTCGTCCAGCTGATGCAAGAGGAATTCCTCGTGCTGCGCAAAGGTTTCGGGCGTAAACTCGGTCAGCACGTCAATACCGCGCTCAATGCGGTGCAGCTTTTGCTCAACGGTCAGATCAAAAAGCTCGTCAATGCTTACGCCAAGCTCGCCCGCAAGCAGCGGCAATAAAGATATATCGGGCATTGTAACGGCATTTTCCCATTTGGATACCGATTGTGCGCTGATGCCAAGCGCATTTGCAAGCTGCTCCTGCGTCAGCCCCGCTTTAGCTCTGAGTTGTTTGATTTTACTTCCAATTTCCATAACGTTCTCCTTTCGGTGTTTTACAAGTTCATTATAGCAAGCAAAACGTGTAAAATCAACAACGCAGATTTCGCATGAAGTCGCGTGTTGGGTGAGTTGAAATTGTTGGGGCGGCAGGAGCAAGCCCCTGCCCTACGGTATTCGGGGGCGTAGGGGCGATTCAAGAATCGCCCGCGCCATAGATTCGCGTATCCGATGGGCGATTCGTGAATCGCCCCTACGGGTCAGATACGGCGGCAAGCCACCGCCCTACCCAAAACGTAATTACATATTATCTGTTCCCTCAAAATCGGGGGTATACTTTGCGGTAGCCGACTCGCGCTGTTGCATATAGCCCACAAAGCCCAGACGCTCGGCATGCGCCATGACAGAGTCGTATTCAAAGCTGGTCACGCGGCGGTGGAGATTGGTAAACGGTGCGTCGGTGGCAAATTCGGGGGTATACTGGCTCATCAGGCTCAGGCGGATGTCCTGCACGGGCACGATCTCGGCAAGGCGGTCAAGCACCGCGATCGAATCCTTGCGGCAGCCCGGCAGCACCAAATGGCGCACCAGCACGCCGCGCGTCATCATACCCTGCGCGTCAAACTGCACCTTCCCTGCCAGCTCGTACATCTTGGCAATGGCGCGTGCGGCAACGTCGGGATAATCGGCAGCACCTGCGTAATCCTTTGCAAGCTGTGCCGAACCAAATTTGAAGTCGGGCATCCAGATATCCACGTAAGGGGCAAGCAGCCCAAGCGTTTCGATCTTTTCGTAGCCGCCCGTATTGTATGCAATGGGAATATGCAGCTGCGGCTTGATCTTTTCAAGAACAGGCACAAGCTGTGCGGCAAAGTGTGTGGGAGTGACAAGATTGATATTGTGCGCACCGCGCGCTTGCAACGCAAGCATTTTTTGCATCAGTTCGCTTTCGCTTACCTCTATTCCCTGCCCGCGGTGGCTGACGCGATAATTCTGACAGAACACGCAGCCAAGGTTGCAGCCCGAGAAAAACACCGTGCCCGATCCCTGCGTGCCGCTGATGCAGGGCTCCTCCCACATATGCAGATCGGCACGTGCGATGCGAAAGGCGTTGCTCTGACCGCAATAGCCTGCTTTTATATCTCTGTCTGCGCTGCAGTTACGCGGACATGCCGTACACGAATGCATAGGATCTCCTCCCTTTGTAACGTTTTCATATATTATACGAAAAAAAAGCCATTGTGTCAAGATAAGTTTTTTAGCAAAACGGTTTACAGAGCAGTTCATCTGTGCTATAATAATCGTACCCATAATAATGAAAGGAAGTGTTTACATGTTTCGCTTTTCCCCTGTTTTCCTCTCTGCCGAGGAAGCAACCGAAGCGGTCACCGAAGCTGTGACCGAAGCAGTTGAAGCTGCAGGCGCAGCAGGCTTTCTGGATGCTGTTCTTGCATGGTTCAGCCCTGAAAACCTCATACCTCTCTGTATTAGCATCGCGGGCAAGATCTTGGCTTGCCTACTCATATTACTGATCGGCAATCTGCTGATCAAGCTTTTGCTCAAATTCTTCCCCAACGGCAAGAAATTTGACAAAATGGATCGTACAGTACGCGTTTTTCTGCACCACTTGATCAAAATCACACTCAACATTCTGCTGATCGTTTCGATCGTTGCCATCATCGGCGTTCCTATGGCATCTGTGATCACGGTTATCGCAAGTGCAGGTGCGGCTATTGCACTGGCATTGCAGGGCTCCCTTTCCAACCTTGCCGGCGGCTTTATGCTGCTGATCTTCCGCCCCTTCAAGATTGACGATTACATCGAGACGCAGGGCGAGGGCGGCACTGTCATTGACGTTGGATTCTTCTACACTACTATCCGCACCCCCGACAACAAGCACATCATGCTGCCCAACGGCGCATTGACCAACTCCACCGTGATCAATTACTCCCGTGAAGAAAACCGCCGCGTGGATCTGACCTTCAGCATCTCCTACAAATCCGATCTGGAAAAGGCTACCCAGCTGGTCAACGAGGTCGTTGCCGCACATCCGCTGGTACTGAAAAATCCCGAGCATTTCGTTCGCATGACGGAAATGACCGATTCCATGGTCAAGCTGACCGCTCGCGCATGGTGCAAGAATGCGGATTACTGGACTGTGAAGTTCGATATCGGCGACGGTGTTAAGTCCGCCTTTGCACAAAACGGTATTCAGATTCCCTACGCACAAGTTGACGTGCACATCAATCAAGCCGAGGATTAATCCCAAATGAAAAAAGCCATCTCTACCAAGCTCATAATCACCCCCAATCCCGTAGCGGATCTTTACCAAGCCTTTTCCCGCTTTGGCTACCGCCTTGCCACGGCGGAATCCTGCACGGGTGGACTTGTCGGCGGTCTTCTGACCTCACAGCCGGGCATTTCCTCTGTGTACGTGGGCGGCTTTGTGACCTACACCAACCAAATGAAGATAGACCTTTTGGGCGTCGATGCCGCTGCGATTGCGCAATACACAGAGGTCTCTGCCGAGGTGGCAAGACAGATGGCACAGGGCGCACGCGAGCGCACGGGGGCTGAGGTTGGTATCTCGCTGACGGGCGTGGCAGGCCCCGGTGGCGGCAGCGAGAGCACGCCCGTTGGTACGGTTTACATCGGTGTCAGCACCCCCAACGCTACGTATGCCGTGCGCTATTGCATGCCCTCTTATTTGCCGCGCCACGAGATCCGCAGTCGCGCTGCCCTGCTTGCCATCACGCTTGCAACCAAAGAAGCAAAAAATTATCATGTGATCTGCCAGAATTTCGGGCAAAACTCTTGATTTTTTACAATTTTTGTTGTAGAATATATACTTGATATCATTTTTGCTCCCACGATGGGAAAGAAAGGCAATTTACATGGCAAAGTTCAAGAAAATCGGCGTCCTGACTTCGGGCGGTGACGCTCCCGGTATGAATGCGGCTGTCAGAGCCGTTACAAGAAAAGCTCTTGCTGAGGGCATTGAGGTCGTTGGCATCAACGGCGGTTACGCAGGTCTCTTAAACGGCGATCTCGTTCCGCTGGAATCTCACTCCGTTTCCAATATCATTACCCACGGCGGTACGATACTGTATTCCTCCCGCTGCCCCGAATTTGCAACCCCCGAGGGCATGGCAAAGGCTCTTGCCACCTGCAAGGAAAACAATATTGACGCAATCGTGGCAATCGGCGGTGACGGTACCTTCCGCGGTGCAACCGATCTGACCAACCACGGAATCCCCTCCATCGGCATTCCTACCACCATTGATAACGATATCACAGCAACCGATCTGACCATCGGTTACGATACCGCTGTCAACACCCTGCTTGGCATGATTGACTATCTGCGTGACACCTGCGAGTCGCACGCAAGATGCAACGTCGTTGAGGTTATGGGCAGAGATTGCGGTCTGGTTGCTTTGTACGCAGGCATTTGCACGGGCGCTGTATCCATTGCGATTCCCGAGGTTCCCTTTGACGAAGAGGCTGCGATCAAAAAGATCGCAAGCGTGCGCAACAAGGGTAAGAGAGGCATTATCGCGGTGTTCTCCGAGGGTATGCCTCAGGTGAACGGCAAAAAGTACAGCGAACACTTTGCAGAAAAGGTAGAGGCGCAGACCGGCATTGAAACCAAGTTTGCACGCGTTGGTCACATCATTCGCGGCGGCGGACCTACCCTGCGCGACAGAATGACCGCTACGCAGATGGGCGTTGAGGCAGTGAATTTGCTGCTTCAGGGCAAATCCAACCGCGTTATGTGCGTACTGGAAAACAAGATCACCAACGAGGACATTAACTACGCACTGGTGCTTGACCGTATGTACAAGGGCAAGCTCAAGGACGGCGACCTGGATCGCTTCAGTGCCGATGAGATTGCTTCCATGCGCGCTCGTTGCGCTTACAGACAGGCAAAGATCGAAAAGCTTTATAAGATGGCTTACGAGATCTGCAACTAAATAAAAAATCGGGACTGAGTCAAATCAGTCCCTTTTTTCTGTTTTTTTGCTTTGATCAATCTACAATAATCGACGTACCCATGCCGTTAGCATCGATATGCTCCATTTTGTAGATCTTGGAAAACTGCATGGGATAGGATTCCAGAATTTCTCCGTTGTGTTCGATCTTGATCTTATCATGCACTTGAATTTGGGTGTTGGCGTCAAACAAATTCGGCACTCTGTACTGCGCGGTCTCAATGGCTGTACCGTCTTGACCGATCGCAGCAAGGAGCAAACTACTGTCGGACACCTCAAGTACAATGAAAGTTTCATTCGTGATCTCATCATAGGGAGTTCCCTTGGGCTTTTGCTCACATCCCGAAAGAACACAAAGGCACAAAAGGATTGCAAGAATTGTCAATATTGTTCGTCTCATACTATCGTCCTCTCATATGGATTTTTATTCCTGCCACAAAGGCGAGATCGAAATACGTGACTCAAAGAACACATGCTCGTGATCAATGCCGCAGCCAAGAATCTCAGTACCGGGAGGCGGCTCCAACTCACGTATCACTTCCGTTTTCAGACAAAGATACCCTTCATTGTCCACAACAAGGTAAAATTCGGGATTTTCCGAATCGGGATCAAGCTGATCCAGTATCTCTTGCTCTGCTTTTTTAACGCTTTTATCTGTGACCAACGGCAAATAACGCTCAAACTCCTCTTCCACCGAAATTTCCTGCTTGGTAGAAGGCAGAACGATTGCGACTTCACCGTTCCCACCACGCACGATCACTTCTAACGAAGCACATGCACAAAGCATTAAGCAAAGCATGCAGGCAGCACATACAAGAGTCACCAACTTATTCCTGCTCATTGTCAATCTCCTTTTCTTTTTCTGTGGGCATAACATGCAGCTTTTTGAGCACGGCTTTGACGATATAGAATATCAAAAACAGCACGACGGCGGTGATCACAATGCCAAGACAGATCCTTTGCAGCACGTCCATGGTCAGCATGACCTTCGCTGCTCTTGATGCCGGTTCTTCTGCAAACGCATAAAGTGAGCCTCCGATACCTGCCCATCCCGTGCAAATGGCTGCCCAAGCTGTCAAAAAGATCTTTTTCAATATGATCACCCCCGAAGTAAAATAAGTCTCTACTTATATAGACGACAAAAATCGAAAAAAGTTTCTCGTTTTTTGCAAATTTTTCAAAAAATTTTTATTATTTATGCGCTTTGATAAAATCTTTGTAGAAATGCGCGCTCTTTTTCCATGCGGTATTGCCCTCTCTGTCGCAGGACATGATGCCGAACTTGAAGTTATAGCCTGCGCTCCACTCAAAGTTATCCATCAAGCTCCACAGATAATAGCCGCGCACGTCATAGCCCTCGTCGATCGCCTTTTCCAGCCACTCAAGGAAGCCTGCCACGTAGCGGATGCGGTCGTCATCATGAATCATACCGTCCGCGCCCACGGGCTCGTCGCCCTCAAAATAGGTACCGTTTTCGGTGATGTAGAACGGAATATCCAACTTATACATGTCCTTGAGCATCTTGATCGCGTCGTAAACCGCCTTGGGATAATACTCGGTGCGGTTGTTTAAGAAGTTTCCGCCCTGCGAGAAGTCCGCCTGCACCTTTTGATTATGCGTCACGGGAACGCGGTTATATACGTTCAGACCGAAATAGTCCGTCTTTTGGCTCATAAGCTCGTAATCACCGGGCGCGATGTGCATCAAAGTGCCCTCTTTTTCAAGGTGCTCTAAAATATAATCGCTGTAGCGTCCTGCATACAAGGGATCGCAGTAGAACTTCCAGTTACGCTCGTCCTGGTCGATCATCAGCGCAATATCCTCGGGCGAGTCGGTCAGCGCGTGGCGCTTCCAGATATCAATGACCGCGCCAACTTGGCTGTTTTTCAGGTTGTTTGCGCGGAATGCCTGCACGCCCTTACCGTGTGCGACAAGGATATTGTGGCGCGCTTGATTGCCCCAGCTTTCGTTGGTGTATCCGGGTGCAAAGCCGCCCAGCGCATAGCCTACGTAGGTGGCAATCGGCTCGTTGACGGTTGCCCACATGGGAACGATATCACCGTATGCGCGGAACATCTTGTCGGCATACTCGCCAAACCACTCGATCGAGTCACGGTTGACCCAACCGCCTCTGTCCTCAAGCACCTGCGGCAGATCCCAATGATACAGCGTCACGCATGGTGCAATGCCCTTTTCCAAGAGGGCTTCAAACGCGCGTCTGTAATAGTCTATGCCCGCCCCGTTGATCTCGCCAGTACCGTTGGGTATCACGCGCGACCAAGAGATCGACATACGGTAAGAGTTCACACCGAGATCGCACAGATTTTGCAGGTCTCGGTCAAACTTATGATAGCTGTCACAAGCAATATCGGGCGTGTGAGCGCCAAAGATCTTGCCCGGCTTTTTTGCCATAGTATCCCAAATGCTGGGCGTTCTGCCGTCGGCAAGTGCTCCACCCTCAATTTGTCCCGCGCTGGTTGCGGTTCCCCATAAAAAGTTTTTCGGAAATGCCATGCTAACCTCCTAAAATATCAAATATCGAAACAATTCCAAGGATACGCCTTGGGCGGTTTACTTTGTACTTCAACCTGCTGCCCCGTCTTGGGATGCGTGACGCAAAGACGCGTTGCCCATAGGGCGGTCGTGCATCCCTTCTCGCGGCTGCCGTATTTGCCGTCGCCAAGCAGCGGATGCCCGCCGTGCGAAAACTGTGCGCGGATCTGATGTGTGCGCCCCGTTTCCAGCGTGACTTCTACCAATGAGCAATCCCCGCTTTGCGCCAACGTGCGGTAACGCAGGCTTGCTGATTTCACGCCTTTGCGCGAAGAATCCACCACGTATGCCTTGTTTTTTGCCTTGTCGTGGTACAGATAATCATCCATACGCCCGTCAAGCGGATCAAGAGCACCGTGCACCACCGCGAGATATTGCTTACCGATCTGCTTGCCGACCACCATACCGCCAAGCCTTGCCGCGCTGTCGCGGTCCTTGGCATACACAATGGCTCCACCCGTTGCGGTATCCAATCTGTGCACCAGATAGATCTCCGGAGAGTAGCCGCAAGCGGTACGCCACGATGCAATACGTGAGTGCAGATCCGATCCGTCCGCGTGTGCGGGATCGGGCTGGCTGGGTTGTCCGACCGGCTTTTCGCAGATCAGAATATTGCGGTCCTCGTACAGTACGACGGGGGCTTTTTGTAAGGTCGGGCGCAGATCAAGCTCAAAGGCAATACGTGATGCGCCGCTTTCCAGATAGATTGTACCGCACTGCGAAAATCCTTGCTTTTCAAGGAATTTACGCATGCGCAGGTTTCCTTCGTGGGTATCGATCCTGACAGCGGGCGTGCCCGCACGCAGCGTGCGCGAGATGACGTAGCGCATTGCTTCTGCCGCACCGCCCTTGCCGCGCAGGGCATCCGACATGGCAACGCGGTGCACGGTCGTATACGCACCGTCGGTCAACCACGCGCCGTCGTAAATACGCGCATAGGTAGGTTCGGGTTCGCCAATCATGGCAAAATAGCCCTGCACCGTACCTCCCGTGCAGAGCACGTAGGCATACCCTTTTTCAATGTCCGCTCCAATATGCCCCTCGGTAGGATAGCCGTCCTGCCATTGGTCAATGCCAAGCGCAGCGATCGCAGCGCGCGCCTGGGCAAATACCGACATGATAGCTGCCATGTCTTCCGGCATGGCAAGCCGTATTCTGATTCTGTCTTGATTCATATTAATCCCCATGCCGCCGGGAGGCGGCTCAAATAGTGATGGAAACTTCACCGCGGAGCTTTGCTCCAAAAATGGGCTCGGACCCATTTTTAGGTGAAGTTTAGGCGTGAATGGTTAAGTAAAAAGGAATATGACGTGAGCTTTCACGCTAACCCCCAACACAGCGCGAGCAAGGCTCACTCGCACCGTGATTTGCCGCTTGTGCGGATGTGCCCGAAAGCACCTCTTTTGCATTCTTGAGATAACTGCAATCCCGGTTCTTATGGTATTTTTCACCGCTGGGCGTCCAAAAGACCGTTCCCTTTATGCCTGCATTGGGCTCACCCTCTTGCTCCAGCCGCTCCTCGTATAGCGAAACCTGCTCCTCGGGAGTCAAAGGCTCACCGCTTGACGCTTCTGCACGATTGGGGGCTTGGCAACCGACCAATGCAAGCAAAAACACCAACGTAATCAATCCCAGCCTTCTCATACCGTACTCTCCGCAAGCAATCTTTCGTGCACGGACAGCTTATGCAAGGAGTGCTCGTACGCCCCCTTGTAATCCTCCAACGCTTTACAACAAAGCTCCATATCCTGCAGCACGCTGTACAGCAGCACGGGCACGGGAGCATGTTGGTCTGCAAGGATACGTCCAAGCAGATCGTATGCCGCCGCATACTCTCCGCGTTTTTGCAGCTGCGTTGCCTGCATATGCAGCGTCAACTGATGCTCCAGAGCGTTTTTTCCTTCAAATTCCTGCATGGGCTGCAGCTGCTGTTGACGCTCCATGATCAGCACGTAGCGGCAAAAGATGTCCTGCCATGCGTCAAAATCGCGCTCTGAGGGCAGAAGGTCGGCAGCCTCATAAGAGGAGAGAGAGGGCGATATCCCTCGCATGTAGCGAAAATATACAACGGCGGGCGCAATGATGTGCCCTGTATGATAGGCAGTCTGATCGGCATCACGCAAAGCAGCATCAAACCAATAGCAGGCGTTATGCAAGTTGCCTGCAAAAAATTCTTCCTTGGCAAGTCCCAGCGCGCACTCCGCCATGAGCAAGGCGATCTCATCGTCCGACTCGGTCAGAACCGTTTCACAAAGCTCGCGGCAGATGCGATAGTCCCCCATCTGATATGCCCTACGGATATTGGGCATATAGCGGATCTTTTGGTACAGGAACTCATTCTCCTCCTCTGCAAGCAAAAAGCCTGCAGGCACGTTTAAGCGACCCGCAAGATATACAACGGTGGGCAATGATGGCAGCGCAGCACCGTGCTCAATGCGCGAAAGCATATTGCGCGTGATAAAATCCCCCGCAAGCTCTTGCTGGGTCATCATTTTGGACATGCGAAGATTTTTGATCTTTTCCCCGATGTTCATAACGACCTCCAAAAGGTAATTTCTATTTACTTTATTATACTGCAAAACGCGCTACTTTTCAAGATTTTTTTGTGAAAATCACGCATATTTTTTAATTTTATGTTATAATAAACGCAGAGTTTAAGGAGGTGAGCCGTTTGAGCATATTCTGGATCAAGATCATTGCAGCCGTGACCATGCTGATCGACCATATAGGCAGCTTTCAACTGTTTGAGGGCTGGGAATACCTGCGCATGATCGGGCGCGTTTCCTTCCCTCTTTACGCCTTTATGCTGGCGCAAGGTTTTATACATACACGCTCCAAATCCAAATACCTTTTGCGTATGCTGATCCTTGCTATCGTGACACAACCGATTTACACCTATTGCTTTTACACCGACGCGTGGAAATGGGACGAATTGAACATTCTGTTTACCCTCTCGGTGAGTCTTGTCTGCATGTGGCTGCTTGAGATCGGTATGAAAACGGCGCAAAAGCGCAAGAGGGCTTGGTGGCTTTCTTGCCTTGGGCTGTGCGCTGCGACCTGCACTATCATTTGGGCATCTGATCTTTTAGGAGTCGATTACGGCTGGGCAGGCGTTTTGCTGCCCGTGCTGCTCTACCTGACAGCAGACTTTAAGTGGGCGAGCATCCCTATCGTTACACTGTTTGCCCTGCGCAATCAGCTCATGACAGGCGCTTGGGATGAGCCTGTGTACCAACGCAGTATTTTCTCGGTCGTTGCCCTCTTGCCCATGCTGCTATATAACGGTGAGCCGGGTCCCAAGCCGCAAAGCAAATTCGGCGCTGCCCTGCTCAAATATGGGTTCTATGCATTCTATCCCCTGCACCTTTTGGTGTTGGCGTTGGTTTTCAGATAAAAAAGTGATAAATTAGCTGCGGGAGCAAGCCCCCGCCCTACGCCCGATGCAATCGTTTTCCATTGGATAACGGTCATGTGTCTGTTCATGTAGGGCGGGGGCTTGCTCCCGCCACTATGATCAAATGCAGAAAAACCGCTCATCCGAGCGTTTTTTACCACATCTCTTCACTCTTTACCTATACAGAAAAAACCACCCCGCAGGGTGGTTTTTTCTATGCATTAAAGACCTCTCTTCACGTAAGTGGTGTGAAGCAGCTCGTGAGCCTTGTGGCTGTTGGGCTCGCCCAAGAAGGTGTCGTACAGCTCCTTGATAGCGGGGTTCTCGTGAGACAGACGCATGGGCATGGAAGCGTCCAGGTTGTACAGAACGCTTGCACGCAGAGCCTTAACGTCGGTCCAGTTGAAAATCTTTGCTTCTACGTGAGGCTGACCGCCACCGGTTACACAACCGCCGGGGCAACCCATGATCTCGATGAAGTCATACTTCTTCTCACCGCTCTTGACAGCGTCAAGCAGAGCGGCAGCATTCTTGGTACCGGATGCAACTGCAACGTTCAGGGTGATGCCTGCGATGGTGTAGGTTGCTTCCTTCCAGCCTGCAGTACCGCGAACCTCGTGGAACTCCAGCTTTTCGGGGTTGGTACCGGTGAGTGCGAATACAGCAGTTCTGAGTGCTGCTTCCATAACGCCGCCGGTTGCACCGAAGATAACGCCTGCACCGGTGGAGATGCCCAGAGGTGCATCAAACTGCTCCTCGGGAAGCTCGTTGAAGTTGATGCCTGCGCGGCGGATCATTCTTGCCAGCTCGCGAGTGGTCAGAGAGATATCAACGTCGGGTACGCCTGCTGCATTCTCGTCTTCTCTGCCGATCTCGAACTTCTTTGCAGTACAAGGCATGATGGATACCATGACGATGTCCTTGGGATCCCAGCCCATCTTCTCTGCATAGTAGGTCTTGGTGATCGCACCCAGCATCTGGTGAGGAGACTTGCAGGTGGACAGGTTCTCGGTGAACTCGGGATAGTAGTGCTCGCAGTACTTAACCCAACCGGGCGAGCAGGAGGTGATCATGGGCAGCACGCCGCCGTTCTTGAATCTGCCAAGGAACTCGGTTGCTTCTTCCATGATAGTCAGGTCTGCTGCAAAGTCGGTATCAAATACGTTAGCAAAGCCCAGACGGCGCAGAGCTGCAACCATCTTGCCTTCACCGTTGGTACCGATGGGATTGCCAAACTCCTCAGCGATAGCTGCACGAACTGCGGGAGCAGTCTGTACAACGACGTGCTTGGAGGAATCAGCCAGAGCCTCGAATACTTCATCGGTGGAATCCTTTTCATACAGCGCGCCTACGGGGCAAGCGGTAATGCACTGACCGCAGTTTACGCAGCTGGTCTGTGCCAGAGGAATATCAAAGGTGCAGCCGATGTGGGTATCAAAGCCACGGTCGTTTGCGCCGATGACGCCAATGCCCTGTACCTTTTCGCACATTGCGGAGCAACGGCGGCACAGAATGCACTTGCTGTTATCGCGAATGATTGCGCAAGAGGAGTCGTCGATGCGGCTCTCGGTCTTGACGCCTGCATAGTACTCTTCATCCACACCGTACTCCTGGCACAGCTTCTGCAGCTCACAGTTGGTGGAGCGCACGCAGGACAGGCACTTCTTGTTGTGGTTGGACAGAAGCAGCTGCAGGTTCATCTTTCTTGCCTTGGTGATTGCGGGAGAGTTGGTCACGATCTCGGTGCCCTCTCTCTCAATGGGGTATACGCAAGCGGTTACGAGGCCGCGCGCGCCCTTGACCTCAACCAGGCACAGACGGCATGCGCCGATCTCGTTGATGTCCTTGAGGTAGCAAAGGGTGGGAATATCGATGCCTGCCATCTTGGCAGCTTCGAGAACGGTGGTACCGTAGGGTACGGTATAGGGCTGACCGTTGATCTTAATATTAAGCATTTTGGTTTCCATTTCCACAATTCTCCTTTCTTAGTCCTTATAGATTGCGCCGAACTTACAGCCGGATACGCAAGCGCCGCACTTAACGCACTTAGCAGCGTCAATGGTGAGCGAAGGCAGCTTGTGACCGGGTGCTACGTAGTCGGTCTTAGCGATTGCATCTGCGGGGCAGTTCTTGAGGCACTTGCCACAGCCAATGCACTTTTCCTTATCAATGACGTAGGACATCAGGCTCTTGCAGACGCCTGCAGGGCACTTCTTGTCCACGATATGTGCAATGTATTCCTCGCGGAAGAACTTCAGGGTTGCGATAACGGGGTTGGGAGCAGTCTGGCCAAGGCCGCACAGAGATGCGGACTTGATGTAGTTGCACAGCTCTTCCATTCTGTCAAGGTCCTCAAGCTCACCGTTACCGGAAATGATCTTGTCAAGGATCTCAAGCAGTCTGCGCGTACCGACACGGCAAGGAGTGCACTTACCGCAGGACTCATCAACCGTGAACTCCAGGAAGAACTTCGCAATGTCAACCATGCAGTTATCCTCGTCCATAACGATCAAACCGCCCGAACCCATCATACAACCAATTGCAGTCAGGTTGTCGTAGTCAATGGGGGTGTCGATCAGGGATGCGGGGATACAACCGCCGGAAGGACCACCGGTCTGCGCTGCCTTGAACTTCTTACCGTTGGGAATGCCGCCGCCGATCTCTTCGATAACCTCGCGCAGGGTGGTACCCATGGGAACCTCAACAAGACCGGTATTGGTGATCTTGCCGCCCACTGCGAATACCTTAGTACCCTTGGACTTCTCGGTACCCATAGAGGAGAACCAATCAGCACCGTTGAGGATGATCTGAGGAATGTTTGCGTAGGTCTCTACGTTGTTCAGAACGGTAGGCTGGTTGAACAGACCCTTGACTGCGGGGAACGGAGGACGAGGTCTGGGCACGCCGCGGTTACCCTCAATAGAGGTCATGAGTGCGGTTTCCTCGCCGCAGACGAATGCGCCTGCGCCAAGACGGATCTTCATATCGAAGTTAAAGCCGGTGCCGAAGATGTTCTCGCCCAACAGGCCGTATTCTCTTGCCTGGTCGATCGCGATCTGCAGACGGTTAACTGCGATAGGATACTCTGCACGAACGTATACGTAACCCTCGTCAGCACCGATTGCGTAAGCAGCGATTGCCATAGCCTCGATAACTGCATGGGGGTCGCCTTCCAGAATGGAACGGTCCATGAACGCACCGGGGTCGCCCTCGTCTGCGTTACATGCAACGTACTTCTTAACCTCGCCGCGGTTGCCCGATGCGAACTTCCACTTCAGGCCGGTGGGGAATCCGCCGCCGCCTCTGCCGCGCAGGCCGGAATCCAAAATGGTCTGGATAACGTCGTCGGGAGTCATTTCGCGCAGGCACTTCTCCAGTGCGAAGTAACCGTCCATAGCGATGTACTCGTCAATATTTTCGGGGTTGATAACACCGCAGTTACGCAGTGCAACTCTCTTCTGCTTCTTGTAGAAGGTGGTCTCGCTCAGAGATGCTGCCTCCAGCTCCTCGTCGCCTGCAGCCGCGTCGGTCTCGTTGTAAACCAGACGCTCTACGATTCTACCCTTCTCCAGATGCTCGGAAACGATCTCGGGGATATCCTCGAGGGTAACTCTGGAATAGAAGGTGCCTTCGGGATAAACGATCATGATCGGGCCGAGAGCGCAAAGACCGAAGCAACCGGTCAGAACGATCTTGATCTCTTCATCAAGGCCCTTTGCTTTCAGTTCCTCTGCAAGCTTTTCGCTCAGCTTAACGCTGCCCGAAGAGCTACAGCCGGTACCGCCGCAAATCAGTACGTGAGAACGAATCATAACTCTTTAATCCTCCTTGATTACTTCTTGTCTGCGTTGATGGTGTACTCAGCAACAGGCTTGCCACCCTTGATGTGCTTTTCGATGACCTCTGCTGCCTTTTCGGCGGTCATCTTAACGTAGGTGACCTTCTCTGCGTCCTTGGTGTAAACCTCAACGACGGGCTCGTACTGGCAAATGCCGATACAACCGGTCTGAGTAACGATAACACTCTCGCCCAAGCCTGCCTGGTTGATGCCCTCAACAAAAGCGTTCAGAACGGGACGTGCACCTGCTGCGATACCGCAGGTAGCCATGCCGACTACGATACGGATGTCACCGCTGGATTTGCGCAGAACAACCTTGTCCTGCATTTTGGCCTTAATGGCCTTCAGCTCTTCAAGTGACTTCATTTTGAAATGATCCTTTCAGAATAATTATAAATTTTTTTATAAACGATATTAATTCAGCCCCTCGTACTGCTCTTGCAAATACGAGCCGATCCAGGAAAGGATCTCGGGCTCGCCAAGCGAGATATCCTCGCCCAACACCTCACGAAGATCGCGCGTGGAAAGTGTGACCTCTCCCTGCTCGGTCTTGTGCGTATAGTCAAAATCGATGTCGGGCGAGCCCTGAATCAGCGTTTTGACCGTTTCGACCATATCCCCAAGCGGGATAAAGTCAATATGATTTTTTCCAAAGGTAGCGCGCGTGGTGGTTCCGTGCTCCTCGCTGACCGATTCGTGCACCGAGGTCACTTGTACCCCGCCGCCCGTCATTTCGGCAAGCATTGTCAAAAACGGAATACCCAGCCCCACCTTACGGGTCTTTCTTGTGGTAAAGAAGGGGTTTGCCAGCTTGTCCAGCTGCTCCTCCGTCATGCCGCAGCCGTTATCGCTGACGCGAAAGGTCAGCCATTCTCCCTGCTCGGTAAGCTCGATGACGATATGTGTCGCGCCCGCTCTGACCGAATTCATGGTGATATCCAGCACGTACAGTGAAAGCTCGTCCATATCAATCTCCTTTTGTTTTTCCCAGCAAATAATCGATCAGCCTGTCTCTGACCAGCTGTGAGGAATACGGCTCGTCGTCAAGCTCGACGGCAAAGCCCTCCTCGGCAATATCGGTCAGATAATGCGCGTCCGAAGAAGCCACGTAGGTCAGTTCCCTTTCGCGCAAAACGGGATAATCGCCAAGGCACCGCTCAAGCGACGCAATATCGTTGAGCTCAAAGGCGGTAAAGTGCGGGTCGGGCGGAAAATCACCCAGCATCGCAATGATACCGTTTGAGGAACGGTCGATATGCGCGGGATAGCAAACGCCTCCGCGGGAGATCACCTCGGCATACGCTTCCTCCAAGGAAAGGTAGGATGCGTTTAGCAAAAGGTATTCCTCTTCGCCTATCACCTCGTCGTTCTCATCGGTGATCGACTGCTCACCGAATATCTCGGGCTGGTTTTTGATCTTGAAGCGGCGCTCGTCCACGTATTCCCCAAACGCCATGGCACTCTCCAGATCTCTAAACAGGCAGACCGCGTGAACGTCCTCCGCGGTAGTCAGCTCCATTCCCGCTACGGGAATGATGCCGTTTGCCTTGGCGATCTTGAAAAACGCAGGGCAGTTTTTGGTGGAGTTATGATCAGTCAGCGCCACGATCTGCAATCCGTTGAGCAATGACATGCCCACGATGTTACCCGGGGTCATGTCCTCGTCGCCACAAGGGGAGAGACAAGAATGCAGGTGCAGATCGCACCGATACAGGCTCATGGAGTTACTCCTCTGCCATCTTGCCGATGGCGCAGCAGATCTCGTACGCCGAGAGGGGCGAGGTCATGACGCATACGCCGTTGTCCTCTGCCGCAGCCAGCACGTCTGCTTGCATAGTAACGTCCTCTGCGAGAATAATTACCGCAGGCTCGGTCAGGTTGGCAACCGCGACGACGTTGATGTTCGCCATGATGGTGACCCATGCGCAGCCTGCCTCCACGCGACTCATCGCGCGGCTGAGCAGGTCGCCCGTATAGACGCCTTCAAACTCGCCTGCCGCCGTGCCGCAAAGCACGCGCGCGTTCAGCAGCCCCTGCAAAGCTTCAACCTTCATGAGCATCAATCCTCCTCGCCTCGGTGGTTTTCTTGGATAATCTTGTCAAACCTTGCAAGAAGCTCTTCCCGCTCGGTTTCAATGCCGCGTTCTTTCATCAGCCGCCTGAGCATGACCGTGCATTCGTCCGCTCCTGCCTCGCACTTGACGATATCCTCGGCAAACGCCATGCAGTTGGGAGCTCCGCACGAGCCGCAATCAAGTCCGGGAAGCGCCTTTCCGATGCACTCGATGTCACTCATCATGCGCATAGCGGTGCGTCTGTCCTCGGACAGCAAGCCGTAAGGATTATACTCGATCTCTTTCTCATGGAAATACTTATCGGGGATCCAGTCGCTTGCGGGTCTGTTGGGAGAAACGGGCAGATAACGCTTGAGCGATTGCAGTCTTGCCTGTGCAATGTAGGGGTTTGCCACCGTCATGGCACCGCCGACGCAGCCGCCGCTGCAAGCGTTGAGCTCAACAAAATCAAGTGTGGTGATATCCGCGCTGTCAATGCGGTCAAGCACGCGGATACAGTTTTCAATACCGTCAGCCGCCAAGTAGCGGTCGTTGAGTATTGCGGTGGATTCGCCGCCCGTGGTCGCCCAGCCGATACCAATGATACCTGCCTCGGTGACCTCGTAGGGCTCTTCCTTATATTTGTTCATTTTGTCAAGCAATGCGAAATACACGTCACGCACCGAAACGGTGGCAGACACGTAATTTCGCTCTCCCGCAAAGTTGTTCTTGACGTAACTGACCTTGGCGGGACAGGGTGAGATAAAGATAATGCCGATATCCTCATCCGAAAGCTCGGGATGCTCCGCCATCGCCTTTTCTCTTGCAAGCATTGCCGCAATGTCGATGGGCGGAAGGATGGGCATGATATTCTCACACAAATAAGGGTAATTTGTACTGATCAAGCGCATGATGGTCGGGCAAGCCGAGCTGATCACGGGCTTTTTCACGTCTTCACGGTTAATGTACTTTCGCGTATAGGCACTGACCAGCTCCGCGGCACAGGCAACCTCAAACACGTCGTCAAATCCAAGATCCAAAAGACCGCGGATGATGTAACCGATGTTATCAAGATTGTCAAACTGTCCGTAGAGGGACGGTGCGGGAAGCGCGACCGTGTATTTGTAATCATCCAGCACGCTCAGTGCATCGTGCGTCGCTTTCTTTGCCTTATAGGGGCAAACGCGAATACACTCTCCGCAGTCGATGCAGCGCTTGGAATTGATCACCGCGTGTCCGTTACGAATACGGATCGCCTCGGTCGGGCATCTTTTTAAGCACGCCGTACATCCCTTACATTTTTCGATATCAAGTGATACCGAGTGTTCGTACTGTTGCATACACACCTCGCATCATTTGATGAATTCTCAGATCAGGACCGTCATGGTGATGGTGGTTCCCTCTCCGACTACGGTATCGATACGCAGATCGTCCGTATATTTGATCATATTGGGCAGACCCATGCCCGCACCAAAGCCGAGATTGCGGATGTGATCCTTTGCCGTGGAATAGCCCGCCTGCATGGCAAGCTCCACGTCAGGGATTCCGGGGCCCTTATCTGCAAGAATGATGACGATCTTGTCATCCGACGCTTCCACCTCGGCAACGCCGCCGTTTGCGTGAATGACCATATTGATCTCACCCTCGTACATGGCGATCGACACGCGTCTGATCACCTCGGGCGAATATCCGAGCTGGCGCAATTTTTTCTTGACCGTTACCGACGCAGCACCTGCGGACGAAAAGTCCGAGCCGTCCACGTCGAAACGGAACTTTACAACGTCAGACATCAATGACCTCCCGTATGAGAAAGCCCTGCAGCATACAGAATACCGCTTGCCTCAAATGCGCGCTTATCCGAGCACATGACGGCAATGCCGCATTCCTCTGCCAACTCGACCATCTCGGGAGTAGGCTTCTTGCCTCTGACGAAAACGATGCAGATCATGTCCATCATATTCGCAGTGCGTATCACCTGCGAATTGATCAGACCCGTGATAAGTACTCCTTGGTCCTTGACGTAAGCGAGCACGTCGCTCATCATGTCGCTGCAGCATGCCGAGATGACCTCGCTGTCAAGGTGCTCCTCGCCTGCAAGCAGCTCTGCGTCCAAAAGTTTACCGATTTCGCTGATCTTCATAATTTTTTCTCCATACTTGCGGAATAACCGCGGATTTGGTGGGTTTTACGTAAATTAGTCTACGTACTTCTTGAGAATTTCGGGAACGTCAGCAACGGTCAGTCTGCCGTAAACCTCACCGTTAACGGTCAGAACGGGAGCAAGACCGCAAGCGCCGATGCATCTGGTTGCCTCCAGAGAGTACTTGCCGTCAGCAGAGGTGCTGCCAACCGGTACGCCCAGCAGCTCGGAGAACTTGTTGATAATGTCGCCGGAGCCCTTTACGTAGCAAGCGGTACCCAGGCATACTGCAACTGCGATATCACCGTCGGGATTGAGCTTGAACTGTGCATAGAAGGTAGCAATGCCGTAGATCTTCTCAACGGGAGTGCCGGTCTTCTCTGCGATGATCTTCTGCACTTCGTAAGGCAGATAGCCGTAGATTGCCTGAGCTTCCTGCATAATGGGCATTGTTGCACCGGGCATGCCCTTATACTTCTCGATCACTGCAAGCAACTGTGCTTCCTGCTCGGGAGTGCCACGAAATTCAACCGTAGTCAATTTCTTTTTCATGGTAGTAGATTCCTCCTGTGAATTACTTTATAATTATAAGCGATTTATTATATCATATATTTTTATAAAAGTCTATAGGTTTGTGAAATTTTCGTCATTATTTTCGCAAAAAAGCTCTGTTTCTTACCCCAAAATCGTGCACAGTTACCTGCGTTTTGGAGCTTGCGAGAGCGGCATTTCACGATTGTAAAATTTTCGTGAACAATCCCCTGCGGCGCGCCGAAAAGCAAAAACAGCACCCACCGTAAGTGAGTGCTGTGATTTACCGCACGAAACAATGTCATTTTTCAATCGCTTAAAGTATGAAACAATAGTTTCTTGTTCTTAACAAGATTTACCCCCAGCATAAAAACAGTGACGCACACGACACATCCGAGGGTCGCGTTCATAATCAGTATTTCCCCTTCGGTCATTCCCTCAAAGGATACGAGCATTGAACGTTGCAATGCGAAAATAGATACCAGAGCATCCGCAAAGGATATGTTTCGTAGCGTTATGAGCGTAGCTGACGTACTGCGCCGAGATTTTACAAGATTGATGGTCGCGAGCGTAATCTTTGTAAAAGCATAGACTGCTATCGCTATCATTACGATCATATGGAATTGGCGTCCTCTGTCACGCACGACCGACAGGATAACCGTTCCGGCAAGAGGAATGCTTAGCACGATCAACATCCAGCCAGTGAACTTGGCAATAAATCTTTCCCTTTCCTTGGTTCGCAGAACCGCAAAGCGAACGATGCTCAATATCAAATAATATGTGCCCAGCGTTAAAAGCCACCATGAGTTTGACAAAATGCCGAACACAAGATGGTATGCACCAAACACAACGTTCATTATCAAGCTGACAAGCGCAAAGCCTCGCGTTCTATCCATTGATATTCCTCTCACCTAACACGCAATCGGTGATAATCTTAATGACGGTATCCATATCGTCAACGCAATCCTTATTCAGCCACTCCATCACGATTGCGAATATGCCTGTAAGATAAAATTTCATCATATAGGCACGCTCCTTTTCCTGAATATGAAAGCGTGACAGTATCGGGTTGAAGATATAATTGAACATTCTACCGTACACTTCATCCAGATTCATAGAATTGAACTGCTTGATAGCAACCTTAAATAAACGCTGATTCTCCTTGATAAAGGTAAGATATGGCGTGAGGTATTCGGACGTTATGAAAACCAAGTCGCCAAGCTCGCAATTTTCAAATCGCTCCGTAATCCCTTTTGTATCGGTGGAGTAATAAGCAAAGTGCTTATCAAGTATATACTTTGTGGTTTCCTTTAATAAATCCGATGTGTTCTCATAATGCAAATAAAAGGTGGAACGGTTTACCCCTGCTGTATCGCAGATTTCCTTGACGGTGATATATTCAAAGTCCCTCTTTTCAAGTAGCATAATGAGGGCTTCGTCCATTTTGATAGCAGTATTAAAATATTTGCTTTCGTTTTTATTCATAAGACGCCCTCCTTGATCCCTTACTTTTCTTCGCTGATCTGTCTTGCAAGCTCCACAATTTCATAAGCGTATTTCTTCTTGCCGTTCTCAAGCATTTTCTTATAGATCGGATAGTTGATACCTGTGCAGGTAAAGCCAATAATGCCTATGATAATGCCCAGAACAGTAAGAGGAAGCGTGCCCCCGATCACCTGCATGGCAAGGCTCATTCCCGTGCCTGCGACAAGGGCGGAAATAATGCCAAATGTGTAGGTGAAAATGGTTGCGGGCATCTTTGCCTTCTTGTCAAGCTTGCGAAGTGCAACGATTTTGGAGTTGTCCTTGGGAGCATACTCCTTTGCGATAGATTCTGCGTAAATTTTGTCTGTATTCATGTTGTTTCTCCTTTTTTGTTTGTTGTGTCTTTATTATACCTACCGCCAAAGAGAATTTGAACAACATGATTTGCTTGTTGTGTTGATTTTAGTATTTTAATTCGTTCAAATTATACCACACAATAACCGTTTTGTAAAGGACGTTTACAAAACGCCCCGCCCCTGCGGCGCGCCGAAAAGCAAAAACAGCACCCACCGTAAGTGAGTGCTGTTTTATCGTAGCGATCGTCCGCCGATCGTTTTTTACTTTTTCAATACTTTCTTGCACCAAGTGCGCTTGTTGCAGTTGGGGCACTTGAGATACCGCGTCGTTCCCCTGTGCATGGCGTTGAGCGCCTGCTTGTAGGTGGGCACGATCTCGGTGCCGCAATTTTTGCACTTATAAGCACCCACGCTGACCTCCAGCTTCAAGGCGTAAAAGCACGGAATCAAAAAGACTATGACGATTGCCAAAATGGCGACCAGCTGCCACGGTCCCTCCGGCACAAAAAACGCAGCTGCGAAGATGCCCGCAAGCAACGCCAAGATGCTGACGGTCATGATCGCCCACATCGCAGACCAGATTGTTTTGTTCTTCTTTTCTAATTCTTTTGCCATTTCCAGCAAAAGCTGCTCGTTTTTTTGATTGTTGTTTTCCACGTTGATTTTCTCCCCACTTAATAATTCGTTGACGCTGATACCGAGAATATCACACAAATCAAGCATAATAGACGAATCGGGCAAGGATCTTCCCGTTTCCCACTTGGATACCGCTCTGTCGGTGATGTTCAGTTTTTCTGCCAGCTGCGCTTGCGTGTAGCCTTGCAGCTTTCTGCATTCGGCAATGAATCTGCCGATTTTGATCTGATCCATTCGTCAATTTCCTCCTTTCACGCTTATTTTAGGAGAAATGATAGCCAAAGTCAACATACTGCCGGTAGAGTGGGGAGTTTTCTACCCGAAACAGTGGTTTTGGATGCTTCAAGTATGCTTTTTCATTTCCAGATACGGCAGGAAATCAAATCCCGCCTTTTTGTAAACGCCGATGGCGCGCTCGTTTTCCTCCTCAACCTCAAGGCGCAAGAGTGCGCCCGGGTAGGCGCGCGAGACCTGCTCGATAAAGCGGCTGCCCAGCCCCTTGCCGCGGCAAGCGTCGCGCAAATAGAGATCCTCTATCCATATGCAGGGCTTGCCAAACTCGGTGGAGTAGCTTTTTGCCAGCATGGCGTAGCCCTGCACCGCGCCGTCCACCTCAAACACGTAGCCCTCTACGTAGGGGCTGCCCGCAATGCAGGCGTCCACGTCGGCATAAAAGATCTCGTCCGAGCCGTTTGTGGACACGTAGGGTGTCGCGTAAAACTCGCGCATGAGCGCGACCACCTCTTCCCTGTCCGCAGCTGTGATTTTTCTGATAACGTCGTTCATATAAGCTCCTTATTTTTGCTCGGCGCCCTCGACAAGTCCTGCAACGTATGCGTGCACGTCAAAATCGTCCTGCACGCGGTACATCTCGTTTTCATAGCTGATGGTATTATTTTCGGACGCAACCACAGTCAAAGAATTGACCGCAACACCGTTTGCATTGCAAAAGCTGACCGTATAGGCGTCTGCGTACATACCCACCTTCGTCTCTTTCAGCCCCAGCGAAGAAAACGTGTCGCAGATCTCGCGCACCGCGGCTCTGTCGGTGATGACGTAGTCGGTATAGGCCTGATCGGTGCTGGAATACACGCGGATCTCAATGCTGCCCGTGTTGCGCGTGGCGGTTAGCGCATCTTCCATGGGGTTTTGCGCCCCGCATGCAACAAGCGTCAGGGCAAGCGCGGATAAAAGTAGCATGGAAAGCAACTTTTTCATTGTCGTCCTCCTCGGTAATTTCTTATGACAGCTGCGAAACAAACGCCGCAATGCGCGCCGCCGTTTGCTCTACGCTTTCGTGCGTGTTGTCGATATGCAGCGCAAATTTGCCTGCGTTTTGCAAGAACCAACCGTTATACTCGATTTGCGCAGCGATAAACTCCTCGCTGCCACACATGCGCTCGGCAGGTCGTGCAAGCAGTCGTGCGCGCACCGCCTCGGGCGAGCAAGTCATGGCGATCAAATGCGTGGAAACAATACCGTCTGGCAAGCGCATTTTGCTGTAAAAATCGATCGGGCTCATGCAAGTGGTAAAGATCAAATGCTGATCCCCTGCTCTTCTCACCGCCTCTTCAAGCCCGTCCTGAATGTAGCCAAACTCATGGTCGGTGCCCGCATAATCCCACCAGTTCAGCCCCATCTCATCGCTGCCCAGGCAAACAAAGCTATCAAGCAGATCCAAAGAGCGCAAAGCATCTGTCACCGCAGTTTTTCCCACGCCGCACGCAGCGGATATGATAACAAGCTTTTTCATGGCAAGCCCCCAGAGTTTCGTTTTACGAATTCATTATAACACAAAACAAGCGAAATGTAAATAGGATGGCGTGTTCTTTACAAATTGACCGCCCTATGTCTTGACGTCCTCAACGCTCCGTAAAAAACGGCGGGAGCGAGCCCCCCGCCCTACAAACCACAAAAGCCCTGCCGAAGCAGAGCTTTTTACGTATTGCATCAATCGGTCAGCTTTCACTTTCTTTTTTTATAGAGAGCGCGGGATACGGCTGCTTTGCATCGGGCATAAATGCGGTTTCAACCGTAATCACATCGCCAACGGACAGATCCGCAGGCACGTTCAGCGTGCTATCCGTGATATGGAAGCTGATTTTTATGCCGTTATTGTCAATGAGCATGATCTTAACGGTCGTGTCCGTAAGTTCCGTGACCTTTCCCGTGTATATTTTGTGCCCGAGAAGCGGCGCGGGTCCGGGCGCAGGTACGGCACAGGCAGCCAAACTCAAAACACAAACCAAGATAATCATGCATGCTATCAATTTTTTCATGTTTGTCCTCCCTTTTATACGTATATTCCTTCACCCTATAAGACGGCAAAAATGGTCGAAAAGTTACACTAAATTGAAAAAATATAAATTTTTTACGTTGCATCCAAAATCGCACCGGTATTCACCGCTTATTCTGCTCGACAAATTGGAATTTGTCTGACAAATTATTACCAAACAATGTTAGGAAATAGGATGACCGTTTTGCACTTGATCTCTATCTTCATCCAAAACTATATGCTCATCCCATGAAATTTGGATTTGTGTTCCTCCATCATAAAAGATTCCTGTGCGAGTAATTTCATTCGTTCCATATCTAATCTCTCGCACACACAAAATCCCATTACGAACAAACAGTTGATAGTCATAGTTCATTCTATCATGAATCACAAAGAGTTCTTGTTTAGTGTCAAAATCCATGATAACGATTCTTTCGTCGCAAATTCCAGACCCCAAACTCATGCCGAAGCAAAGTAGTGTTTTGTTGGTTACTGTTAACTCTGCAGTATAAAAACTCATGCAAACATATCCAGGTCCACCTATCAGCAGTTCGTCATTGGCATATACGGACGAGTTTTCTCTCTTAAACTCAACGTTTGGCATCGACGCGAATGTAATTGCCCATTCGGGATTTCTCTCTGAGTCATCGGGATGATGCCAGTCCCAAACTCTTATCCCTTTCATTCCTGCAATTTTATCTTTAGGTTTATTGATACTATCGGGATCTGTGTATAGCCTTGTTTCACCGCATTTAGTACATCTATCTTGTGCGGTAGATTCATTATAATTACTTATTCTTTCCCAATCATGTTCACAATCTGGATTTATCGAATCGGGATCTGTGTATTGCCTTGTTTCTCCGCATTTAGTACATTTATCTTGCGCGGTAGATTCATTTAAATTGCCTATTCTTTCCCAATTATGCTCACACTCCGTATTCGTTGTTTGAGAACCAGCGTTTTGTGACAATGCATTGTCGCAGCCAACAAAGACAGAAAGACAAAATAATAATACGATTAGTATTGATAGTGTGCGTTTCATACAGGTTCCTCCATTCATCAAATTCAAGTTTATCGATTAGTTAGATTATACCATAAAAACGGCAAAAAGTAAATAGGACGGCTCAATTCTTTACAAATTGAACCGCCCTTTTTGATCAAAGCAAATCGTGCTCGATAGATTAGAGGCTCTTGGCTTTGTATTCTTTGAAAATGTAAACGTAGATATTCGTAGGGGCGATTCATGAATCGCCCGCCAAGATCATCGCAAATAAAACGGGCGATTCGTGAATCGCCCCTACAATAAAATAACAAAAAGCCCTGCATAGCAGAGCTTTTTGTATATCGAAATAATCCCAAATGGGTAATTATCTCTTGGAGAACTGGGTAGCAAGTCAAAAACAATTGAGTATTGTTTTTGACGCAGCGAAACCGCCCAAAGCAAGGAGCTGAAGGAGCGAGCGTATCGAGCGACGCGCAGCGACTATGCGACGGTGGCGGGCAGGCACGCAGTGCACCGAAGTTCTCCACCAAAAAAACCACCGAACAAA